>NZ_JBHWZS010000135.1:0-21492 GCF_042728155.1 Streptomyces sp. NPDC060209 | reverse complement strand
CCCTCGGTGGGGTCCGGAGCCGGTCCGGTCGAGAACGCGGTCGTGTCAGCCGAGCAGGTCGATCGACTGCCAGCCCGTGCCCAGCTTCACCCGCACGCCGGTCTGGAACGGCGCCGTCGCCGAGCCGGAGCCCTTGTACGCCCACAACGTGCCCGCGGTGTCACGCACGATGAAGTCGGCGCGGCCGTCACCCGTCACATCGCCGGTGGCGACGTAGGCGGTGAAGTTCCAGCCGGTGCCGATCTTGACGCGCGCGGCGAACGGACTCGTGGCCGAACCCGTTCCCTTGTACATCCAGAGCACCGCGCTCGAGTCGCGGGCGATCAGGTCGACCTTGCCGTCCCCGCTGAAGTCACCCTTGCCGTACACCTGGAAGGTGCTCCACCCGCTGCCGATCTGGACCTTGGACGCGAAGGTTCCGTTGCCCCGGCCCGTCCACATCCACAGCTTGCCCGCGGAGTCGTTCGCCGTGAGATCCACGAGCCCGTCGCCCGTGGCGTCGCCGGCCAGCGTGATGTTGCGAAGACCGCCCCAGCCGGACCCGATCCTGTGGTCGGTGTACGCCTCGACAGCGCTGTCGTAGCCCCACCAGTACAGCTCGCCCGCCGCGGTGCGGTAGACGTAGTCCTGGTAGTCGTCGCGGTTGACGTCGGCCTGACGCATCAGGTCGATGCCCGACCAGTCGCCCACCGAGTCACGGCCGCCGAGCGAGGTGCCCTGCGAGTAGTAGTCGAAGCCCTCGCCCGACGACATGCGGGCGAACAGGTCCGCCTTGTCGTCGAAGTTGAGGTTCGCGTCGTCCACGCGGGGGTTGACCTCGCCCGCGAACGCGGCGGTCTTGGCGTACACCCCGTAGGCGCCCGATTCCACGCAGTCGGTCACGCCCCAGGAGACGACACCCGCGATCCGGCCGTTGACCACGAGGGGTCCGCCCGAGTCGCCGTTGCAGGGCGAGACCGTTCCGGCGTCCTGACCGCTGGCCGGCTCACCGGCACAGACCATCTTCCCCGGCACGAATTCGCTGCCGAAGTAGTCCCCGCACGCCGAGTCCGACTGCACCGGCACGGACGCCTTGAGCAGCACCGGCGAGATGTCCTGGCTGGTGGAGCTGGTGCGTCCCCAGCCGTAGACGGTCGCGGGTGTACCGGTCTGGTAGCGCGCCGTGTCATCGGAGGCCGCGGGCTGCAGCGTCTGGTACGGGAACGCGGATCCGAGCGTCAGCACGGCGACGTCGTGGTCGTATCCGGCGTCGTCGTAGTCGGGGTGGACCCACTGCCGCCAGACGCCGGTCGCCGTGCCCCCGTGGAGGTCACTGCCCTCCGGAAGCTGGGTGGTACCGCCGAGGACGGCTCCGTTCGTCTCCCAGTCGAGCCCGTTCACGCAGTGCGCGGCGGTCAGGACCTTCGCGGGGGCCACGAGCGTGCCACCGCAGAAGTAGCCCTCGTCGTCGGCCTCGTCGGCCGTTCCCTTGTCGTCGTAGTAGTGCAGCTGCACCATCCACGGGGCCTCCCCGAGTGCGGCGGGGATCCCGCTGATGATCTTCGGGTCGGTCGACCGCCCGGAAGTGGCCGGTGCGGGCTCGGAACCGGCTGCGGACTCCGGAGCCTCCTCCGCCCCGGACGGTGCGCCGGAATCACCCTTGAGCAGTTCGGCGGTGGACCCCTTGACGGTCCGGAGAAGCTCGGCCTGTGAGGCCGTGGAGCGCTTCTGCACGCTCTGCTTCTCTGTCGGCCGAGGCGTGTCGGCGGCCTGCGCGGGCACTGTGGACAGGGCCGCGGCCCCCAGGGCGAGCGCGGCGGCCGCCGAGACGGCGATGGAGCCCTTGCGTCTGCCAGATGTCACTAAAGAAATCCCCTTCGATCGACCGGCGCAACGCGGTTACGGCGCCGGACAGTTGCACTCGAAGGGAGAGAAAATCCCACTGGAATCGCAACACAGTGGGCGTATAGAAAATACGTTCCCCCCCACATACAGCCTGCTGATGGTACAACGCGAAACTGCCCTCGTCACCGGTGTGACGAGGGCAGTTCTGTGTGACTCCTGATACGACGTCAGTCGTTGCCGCCGCCGTTGCCGGGCGTCGTCTTCTGGATCTGGAGCAGGAACTCCGCGTTGGACTGCGTCTTCTTCATGCGGTCCAGGAGCAGTTCGATGGCCTGCTGCTGGTCGAGCGCGTGAAGCACCCGGCGCAGCTTCCAGACCACGGCCAGCTCATCGGTGCCGAGCAGGATCTCTTCCTTACGCGTGCTGGACGCGTCGACGTCCACCGCCGGGAAGATGCGCTTGTCCGAGAGCTTCCGGTCGAGCTTGAGCTCCATGTTGCCGGTGCCCTTGAACTCCTCGAAGATCACCTCGTCCATGCGCGAGCCGGTCTCGACGAGCGCGGTGGCCAGGATGGTCAGCGAGCCGCCGTCCTCGATGTTGCGCGCGGCACCGAAGAAGCGCTTCGGCGGGTAGAGCGCGGTCGAGTCGACACCACCGGACAGGATGCGGCCGGAGGCCGGCGCCGCCAGGTTGTAGGCGCGGCCCAGTCGGGTGATCGAGTCCAGCAGGACGACCACGTCGTGACCCAGCTCGACGAGACGCTTGGCGCGCTCGATGGCCAGCTCGGCGACCGTGGTGTGGTCCTCGGCGGGACGGTCGAAGGTCGAGGAGATGACCTCGCCCTTCACCGACCGCTGCATGTCGGTGACCTCTTCCGGACGCTCGTCGACCAGGACGACCATCAGGTGGCACTCGGGGCTGTTGACCGTGATCGCGTTGGCGATCGCCTGCAGGATCATGGTCTTACCGGTCTTCGGCGGGGCCACGATCAGGCCACGCTGGCCCTTGCCGATCGGTGCGACCAGGTCGATGATCCGGGTGGTCAGGACGTTGGAGTCGGTCTCCAGACGGAGCCGGTCCTGCGGGTACAGCGGGGTCAGCTTCTGGAACTCGGGACGGCCGCGGCCGGTCTCCGGCGCCATGCCGTTGACGGAGTCGAGGCGGACCAGCGCGTTGAACTTCTCGCGGCGCTCGCCGTCCTTGGGCTGGCGCACCGCACCGGTGACGTGGTCACCCTTGCGCAGGCCGTTCTTGCGGACCTGGGCGAGCGAGACGTACACGTCGTTCGGTCCCGGCAGGTAGCCGGAGGTCCGGATGAACGCGTAGTTGTCGAGGATGTCGAGGATGCCCGCGACGGGGATCAGGACGTCGTCGTCGGCAACCTGCACGTCGGTCGCGAAGTCGTCGCGGCCACGACGGCCACGGCGGTCGCGGTAACGGCCCCGACGGCCGCGGCGGCCGCCCTCGTCGTCGTAACCGTCGTCCTGCTGGCCGCCGCCCTGCGGGCCCTGGCCCTGGCTCTGGCCCTGGCCCTGGCCCTGGCTCTGGCCGCCGCCCTGCTGGCCCTGACGGCGTCCGCCGCCCTGCTGGCCCTGGTCGTCGCCCTTGCCGCGGCGGTCGCGCTGGCGGTCCCGGCGGTCACCGCGGTCCTGGCGGTCGCCGCGACGGCCGTCCTGGCGGTCGCCCCGACGGCCCTCGGCGGTGTCCGTGGCGGACTCCGCCTTCGCGTCGGCCTTCGCCTCGCCGCGCTCGTCCGCGCGGTCCTGGCGGCCCTCGCTCTTCGGCTCGGACTTGGGCTCGGTCTCCGCCTTCGCGTCGGCCTTGGACTCCGACTTGGTGTCGGGGCTGCCCGCCTGCGCGGTCGCCCGGCGACGGCGGCGCTCGCCCGTCGGCTGGTCGTCGCTCGCCGGCTGCCCCGGGATGTCGATCTGCTGCTGCGCGGCGGCCTTGTCGGCGGCCGGCGCGGCGGCGGTCTCGTCACCGGTGCGCGACTTGGACGTGGCACGCCGCTTCGGCTTGCTCCCGGTGTCCGTACCGGCGGATGCGGCGGCCTTGGGGGCGGGCGCGGAGGATCCTCCGGCCTGCGCCTCCTTGATGACCTCGATCAGCTGGCTCTTGCGCATCCGCGCAGTTCCCCTGATGCCGAGGCCGGACGCGACCTGCTGCAGCTCGGCCAGGACCATGCCCTCGAGGCCGGTGCCGGAGCGGCGGCGCCGTGCGGTGGTGCCAGTGGCAGCACCTTCGGCGGACGCGGAGCTGTCGACGCTCTTGTCGGCAGTCACGCCCATCAGATCGGTGGTGTCGCTCACGAAGGGTCCTTCCCTGGAGCGGACGTCGGCCTTCTGGCTCGGCGACCGGTTGTGCTGTCCGACTGCGGTCTGTTGATCGTGTCGATCGCGGACCTTGCCGGGGCGGTGGTCCGCCGGGTACGGCGGAGAGATGAATGTGCGGGGTTCCGGCGCGAGATCCCCCTGCTCGGCCCACTCCTGGACGAGCAAGAGGGTGTCGTGCCGGTTCCGGAGCGTGCTCGAAAGCTCAGGCAGGATGCTCAGGCAGTCGGGGAGGCTCCCGGAAGAGTGGTGGTCCCGGAAGGGGACACGAAGCAACGCGCCACGAAGACGTCGATTGCTGACTTGAGGTTAACACTACCGGCTCCAACAAACATTCCCCCTCTCATGCACCGGCAATCACGTGGGACTACGCGGCGAGCGGCAACACGCTCGCACCCGTGGCATCGAGAGCGAGCCGGTTCGCGGCCCAGCCCTCACCTGCCAGCCGGGCGACCTTGTCGGCCGAACCCTCCTCCGTGAGCGCGAGCACGGTGGGCCCCGCGCCGGAGATGACGGCGGGCACACCGTCGGCGCGCAGCCGGTTCACCAGCTCGACGCTCTGCGGCATCGCGGGACCCCGGTATTCCTGGTGGATCCGGTCCTCGGTGGCGGCGAGGAGCAGCTCGGGACGCCGGGTCAGGGCCTCGACGAGCAGGGCCGCACGACCGGCGTTGGCCGCGGCGTCCACATGGGGGACGGTGCGCGGCAGCAGGCCGCGGGCGGTCTCGGTGAGCACCGGGGTGGCCGGGACGAAAACCACCGGAACGACGGAGTCCGCGGGATCCATCCGGATCGCCCTGGCGGCTCCTCCGTCCATCCAGGCGAGGGTGAATCCGCCGAGGAGGCAGGCGGCGACGTTGTCGGGGTGTCCCTCGATCTCGGTCGCCAGCTCCAGCAGCGCGGCGTCGTCGAGACGGGCCTCGCCGCCCGTCGTCACGGCGCGCGCGGCGACGATCCCGGCGCAGATGGCGGCGGACGAGGAACCGAGGCCACGGCCGTGCGGGATGCGGTTTGCGCAGACGATCTCCAGCCCGTGGGGCTGTCCGCCGAGCAGGTCGAAGGCCGTGCGCAGGGAGCGTACGAGCAGGTGGTTCTCGTCGCGGGGCAGCGTCTCGGCGCCCTCACCCGCGATGTCGATGTGCAGCCCGGAATCGGCGACCCGGACGACGACGTCGTCGTAGAGCCCCAGCGAGAGGCCGAGGGCGTCGAAACCCGGGCCCAGATTGGCGCTGGTTGCGGGGACGCGCACCCGGACGGCGGCGGCTCGGAACGCGGGACCGGCCATCGGTTGGACGACTCTTCCTGTACGGCGGCGGGGATGTTGTTCAGGATACTTCGACGTGCGTGGGGTGCCGTTGCGCGGGGGGACGGGGGGCCCGGCAGTCACGACGGCTGCTGCACCGCGGCGGATGCGGCGGGGCGGGCTGAGTACAGCTTATCGAAGGAAGGTTCTGTGGCGACATAGGGCGCACAGGAGGCGCACGATGCGTGTCGCACACCTCCTATGCGCTCTCCGCCCCGGAAGGGCGGTTGAGCTGCGGCCGGGGCCGGCTACGCGAGGCCCAGCTTCTCGGCCGCCGTCACCGCGTCGACCGGGACGGTGACCGGCTGCGGGGCGCCCGCGACGGCCCAGTCGGGGTCCTTGAGCCCGTTGCCCGTGACGGTGCAGACGATCTTCTGGCCGGGGTCGACCTTGCCCTCTTCGGCGGCCTTGAGCAGACCGGCCACGGAGGCGGCCGAGGCGGGCTCGACGAAGACACCCTCCTGGGAGGCCAGCAGGCGGTACGCCGACAGGATCTGACGGTCCGTCACGTCATCGATGAAGCCGCCCGACTCGTCCCGCGCGTCCAGCGCGAACTGCCAGGACGCCGGGTTGCCGATACGGATCGCGGTGGCGATGGTCGCCGGGTCCTTGACGATCTCGCCGCGCACGATGGGGGCGGAACCGGACGCCTGGAAGCCCCACATTCGCGGGGTGTGCGTGGAGATCGCGTCCTTAGCGTACTCCTTGTAGCCCCTCCAGTAGGCCGTGATGTTGCCCGCGTTGCCCACCGGCAGGACGTGGATGTCGGGGGCGTCGCCGAGCGCGTCGACGATCTCGAACGCGGCGGTCTTCTGGCCCTCGATGCGAACCGGGTTGACCGAATTGACCAGCGCCACCGGGTAGTTGTCCGAGAGGCTGCGGGCCAGGGTCAGGCAGTCGTCGAAGTTGCCGTCGACCTGGAGGATCTTCGCGCCGTGGACGAGGGCCTGCCCCATCTTGCCGAGCGCGATCTTGCCCTGCGGCACGAGGACGGCGCAGACCATGCCCGCGCGCACGGCGTACGCGGCGGCTGAGGCGGAGGTGTTTCCGGTGGAGGCGCAGATGACTGCCTGCGCACCCTCCTCCTTCGCCCGGGTGATCGCCATCGTCATGCCGCGGTCCTTGAACGAACCGGTGGGGTTGGCGCCCTCGACCTTGAGGTGCACCTCGCAGCCCGTGCGCTCGGAGAGGACCTGCGCCGGAACGAGCGGCGTAGCGCCCTCACGGAGTGTGACGACCGGCGTCGTGCTCGTGACCGGAAGACGGTCCCGGTACTCCTCGATGATGCCGCGCCACTGGTGGGTGCCCTTGCTGGTCATGGGTCCTTACTCCCCTTCAACACGCATGATGCTGGCGACACCGCGCACGGTGTCCAGCTTGCGCAGCGCTTCGACGGTCCCGGAGAGGGCGGCGTCGGGCGCGCGGTGGGTGACGACGACGAGGGATGCCTCGCCGCCGGTTTCCTGACTGTCCGGCCGACTCTGCTGGCGGACCGTATCGATGGATACGCCCTGTTCGGCGAAGACCGTCGCGACCTGGGCGAGTACGCCAGGCTTGTCGGCCACGTCGAGACTGATGTGGTACCGCGTGACGACGTCGCCCATGGGGCTGACCGGCAGACGCGTGTACGCGGACTCACCGGGACCGGTGGTCGCTCCGATGATGTTGCGGCACACGGCGACCAGGTCGCCCAGCACCGCGGACGCGGTCGGGGCGCCGCCGGCGCCGGGACCGTAGAACATCAGCTGCCCGGCGGCGTCCGCCTCGACGAAGACCGCGTTGTACGCCTCGCGGACGGAGGCCAGCGGGTGGCTGAGGGGGATCATCGCGGGGTGCACGCGGGCGGTGACGGACCTGCCGTCGGCCGCGCGCTCACAGATGGCGAGGAGCTTGACCGTGCAGCCCATGCGCCGGGCGGAGGCGATGTCGGCGGCGGTGACCTCGGTGATGCCCTCGCGGTGCACCTCGCCGATCTTCACCCGGGTGTGGAAGGCGATCCCGGCGAGGATGGCGGCCTTGGCGGCGGCGTCGAAGCCCTCGACGTCGGCGGTCGGGTCTGCCTCGGCGTACCCGAGGGCGGTGGCCTCGTCGAGTGCCTCGGAGTACCCGGCGCCGCTCGTGTCCATCTTGTCGAGGATGAAGTTGGTCGTGCCGTTGACGATGCCGAGCACCCGGTTGACCTTGTCACCCGCGAGGGACTCGCGCAGCGGCCGTACGAGCGGGATGGCACCGGCCACGGCCGCTTCGTAGTAGAGATCCCGTCCGTGCTTCTCGGCGGCCGCGTGAAGCGCGGAGCCGTCCTCGGCGAGCAGCGCCTTGTTGGCCGAGACGACACCCGCGCCGTGCTCGAAGGCGGTCGTGATGAGCGTGCGGGCGGGCTCGATGCCCCCGATGACCTCGACGACGACGTCGATGTCGCCCCGTTTGACCAGGGCGGTCGCATCGGTGGTGATCAGCGCGGGGTCTATGCCCTCGCGCACCTTGGAGGGCCGGCGGACGGCGACGCCGGCGAGCTCGACCGGCGCACCGATGCGCGCGGCGAGGTCGTCGGCGTGCGTCGTCATGATGCGCGCCACCTCTGAGCCGACCACTCCACAGCCCAGCAGCGCCACCTTCAGCGGACGCGTACGCATCATCCGACCTCGTTTCTCATACTTCTGATGTGTGGACCAGTCTCACTCACCGGACGGGGGTTTCTGCCACCCGTCCGGATTTTGAGATGTGAATTTCATCAGCCGACATCGAGACGCAGGAGATCTTCCTCCGTCTCGCGCCGGACGATGACCCGCGCCTGTCCGTCGCGCACGGCGACGACGGGCGGACGCAGGGCGTGGTTGTAGTTGCTCGCCATGGAACGGCAGTACGCGCCGGTGGCGGGCACCGCGATCAGGTCCCCCGGGGCCAGGTCGGACGGCAGGAACGCGTCCTTGACCACGATGTCACCGCTCTCGCAGTGCTTGCCGACAACGCGTACGAGCATGGGCTCGGCCTCGGAGCTGCGCGACACGAGCGCGACGCTGTACTCGGCGTCGTACAGCGCGGTGCGGATGTTGTCCGACATCCCGCCGTCGACGCTCACGTACGTCCGCAGGCCCTCAAGGGGCTTGATGGTGCCGACCTCGTACAGCGTGAACGCGGTGGGACCGACGATCGCGCGGCCCGGCTCGACGGAGATGCGCGGAGTCCGCAGGCCGGCCGACTCGCACTCCCGGGTCACGATGTCGCCGAGCGCCTTGGCGATCTCGTGCGGCTCACGGGGGTCGTCGTCGGAGGTGTACGCGATCCCGAGGCCACCGCCGAGGTCGATCTCGGGGAGCTCGACGCCGTGCTCGTCGCGGATCTCCGCGAGCAGCTGCACGACGCGCCGCGCGGAGACCTCGAAGCCGGCCATGTCGAAGATCTGCGATCCGATGTGCGAGTGGATGCCGATGAGCTCCAGGCCGTCCAGGGTGAGCGCCCTGCGGACCGCCTCGGCCGCCTGTCCGTCCGCCAGCGCGATGCCGAACTTCTGGTCCTCGTGCGCGGTGGCGATGAACTCGTGGGTGTGTGCCTCGACACCGACCGTGACACGGATCTGCACGCGCTGGCGCGTGCCGAGCCGCTGGGCGATGTGCGAGACCCGGGCGATCTCCTGGAAGGAGTCGAGCACGATCCGCCCGACACCCGCCTCGACGGCCCGCTCGATCTCGGCGACGGTCTTGTTGTTGCCGTGGAAGGCGATGCGCTCGGCGGGCATCCCGGCGTCCAGCGCGGTGGCCAGTTCGCCGCCGGAGCAGACGTCCAGGTTCAGCCCCTCCTCCTTGAGCCAGCGCACCACGGCGCGCGACAGGAAGGCCTTCCCGGCGTAGAACACATCGGCTTCCGTCCCGAAGGCATCCGCCCAGGCACGGCAGCGCGCCCGGAAGTCGGACTCGTCCAGGAAGTACGCCGGCGTGCCGAACTCCTCGGCCAGCCGGGCGACTTCGATCCCGCCGACGGTGAGCGCACCGTCCGCGTCACGGGTGACGGTACGGGACCAGACCTTCGCGTCCAGCTCGTTGAGATCGGTGGCCGGGGCGGAGTAGTGGCCCTCGGGGAAGACGTCTGCGTGACGGGGCCCGGCGGGGTGTGCGGATCGGCTCATCGTTCTGCTCTGTTCTCTCAAGTCTCGTCAAAGGTGTGGGGGCGCGCTGATGCCGAGCACGAACAGGCCGCCTGCCAGCACCTTCCCGGCGGCTTCGGCAAGGGCCAGCCGGGAGCGGTGGGCGGCCGAGGGTTTCTCGTCGCCGACGGGGAGCGGCGGCAAGGCGTCCTGGAGGTCGAAGAAGGCTTGCGCGACGGCTTCGAGGTGGCGGGCGAGCCGGTCGGGCGCGTGGTGCCGGGTGGCGGAGGCCAGGACACCGGGATAGTCGGCGATCGCCGCATGCAGCGCGGGCGCGTCGACGTCCTCCTCGTACGCGCCGCCGAATCCGAGCTGCTCCGCGCCTCTGGTGAGCGCGAGGGCACGGACGTAGGCGTAGCGGACCAGGAAGAGGGAGTTGGCCTCGCCCTGCACCAGGAGGTCGTCGTCCAGGGCCGCGTGGTCGTGGGCGGCGGGCCGCAGCAGCCCCCAGAGCGCGGCGTCGCAGCCCAGGCGGTCGGCCAGCGCCTCGGCGGTGGCGCGGGCGGGGACGGGCCGGATCTCGGAGCTCTCCTCGGCCTCCTCCGACGGGTGGCGAGAGCAGACCCTGACCCGCAGGCGTTCCCAGTGCGGGTCGGGCTCCTCGGTGCAGCCGACGATCACCTGACCGCCTTGGGTGCGCAGAAGGTTCGCCACGGCCTGGGCGACGACCGCGGCCCTGACCTCGCGCGGGTGATGGAGCCGGTGGAGCCGCCCGGCCTCCGTCGTGACCCTGCCGTACCGGCGGCCCAGCTCCCGGATCTCGCGGACGCGGGCGGCGCGGGCCTCGGCACCGGTGGAGGCGTCGAGCGTGAAGTTCAGGAAGCCCGGTCCGGTGATCTCGACCCGCCCGATCCCGGGCTCACCGGCGACCCGGTCGCGCAGCAGGGCGGCGATCTCCCGCGCCGGGAGTGCGGCGGGGCCGGCCAGCTGGAGGGCCACGGCGCAGGCGTAGTCGCCGCTGCCGCCGGGGCGTGTCCGCTCCACTCGCACGCGCGCGGGCACCGGCGCGCGCAAGGCGTCCTCGTCGACCGCGCGGCGCACAGCGTGCAGCACGGTCCTGGAGAGATCTGCGGGGGTCACGGCACAAGCGTATGGGAGGAAGGGGGGCACTTCGCCAACCGGTTTCGCCATACGGGCAGCGATCCACCGGCCACGGGGGTCAGCCGGCCGTGCTCCCGGCGGTCCCCGCACCTCGCCTGCCGCCGAACGGCGCGGGATCCTCCCGGCGCGCGAGGCGGCGCACCATGCGCACCAGCTCGCTCGGCTCGAACGGCTTCGCCAGGAACGCGTCGACCCCGGCGGCCGCCCCGGAGTCCACCTCGCAGGGCGTACACGCGCTGATGACGGCGACCGGCAGATGCCCGGTCCTCGGATCGGCGCGCAGTCGGGCCGCGGTCTGTATCCCGTCGAGTCTGGGCATCACCACATCGAGAGTGATCACATCCGGGCAGACCTCGTGCACCAGGTCCAGGCACTCGACGCCATCGGCCGCGGTCACGACCTCGAAGCCCTCCAGCTCGAGATTGACCCTGATCAGCTGCCGGATGACCTTGTTGTCGTCCACAACAAGCACGCGGCCGTACGCCCCTGACACCCTTCGAGGGTAGGTCGAGCGGAGGAGCTGCGTCCGGGTTTTGCCCACTTCCGCCCCCGGAGGGGTGGCCGACGCCTGTCCGGGAACCGACGTGGCGGCCCCGGCGCCGGGGCTCGCGTCCGGGTCAGGCACCCGCCCCACGCCGGTCGCGCACCCGCCCCGACGACGCGGAAATACCTGTTCCCGGACACCCTGCCGGAGCTGGTAGGGTTTCACTCGTCGCCGCCAAGCGCAGCGACATCGCCCCCGTAGCTCAGGGGATAGAGCATCGGCCTCCGGAGCCGGGTGCGCAGGTTCGAATCCTGCCGGGGGCACTTCCGGATAGACCCTCTGACCAGCGGAGACGCTGAGCAGAGGGTCTTTTTCATGCCCGCTGGAGACTGGCGGGCACAACGACCGCCGCACTTAGGTCCTGGACTCGTGCAACCATTCCCGGCCGGCGGAGCCCGGACGGGCAGATGGCCCGTCTGCACACCAGGAGTGTCGCCCAGGCGACATGGCGGGCAGCACCTTCGTCAAGCACTACGATCTGGGCGGATCCGGCCCGAACCAGGGTCCTCTGCCTCAGCCGGACGAGCCCGGGCGCGAGGGCGACCGCACGGATCCCGGTCGTGAGCAGCAGGAAGCGCGATAGAGGACCATGAAGAGCTTCAGCAAGATCGCTTCCGGGGAGCCGCCCGTACGCCGCCGTCGCCTGCCTGTCGGCGTCGTCGTCCTGTCGGTGCTTCTCGCCTGCGCCGCTGCCACAATCGGTGTGGTCTCCTGCGCGGCGGAGGAGGTCTCGTCGGACTTGTTGGACCAGGAGATGACCTGCTGCTGGGAAGACGGAGCCACGCCTGCCTGGATGAGCGTCCAGATGGGCATCCGCATCCCGGAAACGGCTTCGGACCTTCGGGCGGGTTACAAGGTCGGGCAGCGCTACGACACCGGTCTTCTGTCCTTCGTCCTCCCGAGCGAGGAAGCGGAGACGTACACCGGCCGACTCATCCAGACCGGCACGAAGATGATCGGGAACTCCCACCCCAAGGAGAAGGGGTACCGCCCCGCGGCTGCCTTCGGCCACCTCGGACTGCCCGAACCGGAGACGTTCGTCCAGGGCCTGCGGAAGACCAGCCTGTGCCCGGACGACCTCGCGACCCCGGAGGGCCAGTACCTCCAGCGCTGTGTCGACCTCTTCGCCCACGAGTTCACACCCGGCACCACGCGGATCTACGTCCGGTCGACCATCGAACCGTCCGAGACGCCCCCTCCTGCGAGCAAGGCTCCGTAGGCCTGCCGGGACGTGCCATGGAGGTGGATCGGAGCCGGGCCCCGCAGACGTGCGGGTAACCGGGGGACGACGCTCCCGGTCACCGAGGAGGGCGCTGCGCGTCTCGGGTACCGGCACTTCATGGGCCTGACCGTTGCGATCACCGCTGCCCCGAAGTCCTGATCCTGCCCTGCTCACCGAGAGCGTCACGGGCCTGCACCGGCGGCCGTGTCAGGCGAGCGGGTAGCCGACGATGCTGTGGGTGGCGGCCGGGCTGTCCTCGGTCGTGTAGTAGTGGCTGGCCCGGCCGTCGAAGCGGGCGCTGTCCCCGGCGTGGAGGTCGTAGGGCACCTCGTCGACGACGAGTGTCACCTGGCCGGCGACGACCATGACGTACTCGACGGAGCCCGTGCCGTGCGAGCTGAGCTGGCTCTGGGCGTGCGGGTGGAGGCGGGAGCGGTAGACCTCGAAGCGGCTGTGGCCGTGTGCGGCGAAGAGGAGGTTGACCGCGCTCTCCCCTTCGGGCTCGTCGAGTTCACCGGCGCGCAGGATCTCCGGCTCGCGCAGCGAACTGCGCAGCAGGTCGACGGGGTCGGTCCGGAGCACCGTGGCGATACGGGTGACGACGTCGAGCGTCGGATTGGCCTCGCCGCGTTCGATCTGGGAGAGCAGGGCCTTGCTGATCCCGGTCGCGGCGGACATCTCGCGCAGGCTCCACCCCTGGGCGAGGCGACGGCGGTTGAGGTTGGCCGACAGGGCGTCCCGTACGGAGTCGCCTGTCGCCGATCGGGCCGCGCCCGCCTTCCGGGCGGGCACGGGCGGCAGCGGGCCTTCCGGCACTGACATCGCGAACGTCTCCTTCGGCCGGGTGGGGTTCCCGGTGAGCGGCACCCTTGGGCCGGCCGGCGAATGGGGGGCGTCAGTCTAGGGCGTGTCCGCCGTGGCCCCAGGTCCGGGGACGGCGTCGAGCATCCGGCGGGTCCACGGGTGCCGGGGGTGGTCCAGGACCTCGGACACCGTGCCGCGCTCGACGAGTTCACCCCGGACCATGACCGCGACCTCGTCGGCGATCTGACGCACCACGCCCAGGTCGTGGGTGATGAACAGCACCGCGAAGCCGTCGCTGCGCTGCATGTCGGCCAGCAGGTTGAGCAGTTGGGCCTGTACGGAGACGTCGAGCGCGGCAACCGCCTCGTCGCAGATCAGCAGCCGGGGTTGTACGGCGAACGCCCGTGCCAGGGCGACGCGTTGGCGCTCCCCGCCGGAGAGCCCGGAGGGCCGCCGGTCCGCGTAGGCGGTCGGCAGACCGACCTGAGCAAGCAACTCCCCGACCTGCGCGGCGACTTGTCGTCGCCGTTGCGGGCGTGAGCCGCCAGGGATCCGGCCTGCGGCGGTCAGTGCCTCCGCCAGGGTGGCGCCGACGGTACGCAGCGGAGGCAGCGAGGAGAACGGGTCCTGGAAGACGATCTGCACCTGTGAGGCCAGCCGCGACCGCTCGGCGCGGGTGGGCAGCCGCCCGGCGGTCAGCGGCAGGCCGCCGACGTCGACCTCGCCCCGGTCGAAGCTCTCCAGGCCGACGGCGATGCGGGCCAGGGTGGTCTTCCCCGACCCGGACTCGCCGACCAGCGCGGTGATCCGGCCGTCCGGCACGGTCAGGTCCACATCCCGTACGGCGGCGTCGCCGTCGCCTCGGAAGGTACGGCGTACGCCTCTCACGCGCAGGGCCGGTACGGCGTCCACTTCCTCTGCCGTACGCGCCTCGGCGACGGTGGTCCCGGCCGGTTCGGGGCACGGCGGGGTGAGGTCCCCGTCGATCTCGGCCAGCCGTATACAGGCGGTGAACCGGTCACCGGTGCCCTGGGGAGCTCCCTCGGTTCCGGCGTGGCCGGCGGCCGGCATCAGCGTCACTGCTGTGGTGCGGCATTCGGGAGCCGTGTGCGGGCAGCGGTCGGCGAACGGGCAGCCGGTGGTGCGGTTGCCCGGCGGGGGTACGGAGCCGGGGACGGTGGGCAGTCGTTCGTGCCTGATGTGCGCCGAGGGCTCGGCCGCCAGCAGCGCGGCGGTGTACGGGTGGCGGGGGTCGCTGCGCAGATCGGCCGCCCGGCCCTGCTCCAGTACGGCACCGGCGTACAGGACGTAGACCCGGTCGCAGGTGGAGAAGGCGACCGAGAGGTCGTGCGTGATGAGCAGCAGGCCCATGCCGCGCCGTTCGAGCAGGCCGCGCAGCAGGTCCAGGACGGCAGCTTGGTTGGCGGCGTCCAGCGCGGTGGTCGGTTCGTCGGCGACGAGCAGGTCCGGGTCGCCGGCCAGGGCCGCCGCGGTGGCGACGCGCTGGCGCATGCCTCCGGAGAGTTCGTGGGGATAGCGGTCGGCGACATCCGGCGGCAGGCCGACCTCGGCGAGCCGCCGGATCGTCTCGGCGCGCAGGGCCGCGCGTCGTGCCCGCCTGCCACGGGCCCCGGCGAGGGCGGGCAGGTCGTCGCGGAGCCCGTCGGCGATCTGCCGGCCGCAGCTGAGTTGCGGGTGGAGCATCGTGAAGGGGTCCTGCATGAGGAGGGCGATCCGGCGGCCGCGCAGGGCGTGCCGTTGGGCCCGGCTCAGTGCCCGCACCTCCTGGCCGGCCAGCCGGATACTGCCGCCGGTGACGGCGACCCCGTCGGGCAGCAGTCCGGCCACGGCGCGTACGGCGAGCGACTTTCCGCTGCCCGATTCCCCGACGACCGCGACGCACTCCCCCGCCGCCACGGACAGGGCTACGCCGTCGAGGACCGTGGTCGGTCCGGCCGCGGCACCCGTCGCGGTGAGCCGCAGGCCGGTGACCTCCAGCAGGGGTACGGCGCCGGCCCTCGCGGCGCCGGAGAGGGCCGGCGCGGAGGCGTCGGCGTGGACCTCGGTCATCAGGGCCTCCGGTCGGAGAAGTACTCGAACAGCCGGTCGCCGAGCAGGTTCACCACGACCGCGGAAACGATCACGGCGACGGCCGGCGCCAGGGCCGCCGACGGGTTGTCGTACAGGAGGGTGCGGTTCTCGGCGAGCATCCGGCCCCAGTCCGGGGCGCCGGGCGGCACGCCCAGACCGAGGAAGGACAGCGAGGACAGTGCGACGATCGCGCCCGCGAAATTGAGCATCGTGTTGGCCACGACGACCGGCAGCACGTTGGGCCAGATGTGCCGCACCATGATCGTCCGGGAGGGCAGGCCAAGGATTTCGGCTGCCTCCACGTAGGGGCGGTGGCGCTGCTCCAGGACCGCCGAGCGCACCAGCCGGATGTCTCCGGGTGAGGTCAGCACCACCAGGACCCCGACCGCGAGGGCGTATCCCCCGCCGCCGATCCCGGCGACGACGATGGTCACGAGCAGGGCGGGCAGGGCCAGCAGCAGGTCGGCGAGACGGCGTACGACGGTGTCGGTGATCCCGCCGAAGTAGCCGGCCGTCAGACCGAGCAGATTGCCGATGAGCATGGACCCGACGGCGACCAGCGCGGCCCCGGCCAGGGTGCTGCGCGCACCGGCGACGAGCATGTGCCGGACATCACGGCCGAGTTCGTCGGTGCCGAGGAGATGTCCGTCGCCGGGCATCGCGCCGGTGGACATCAGGTCCTGCCGGTTCCAGTCGGGGAACATCCACTGCCCGGCGACGGCGGCGGCGACCAGGAGGACGGTGATCACGGCGCAGAGGGTGGTGAGGGGGCCGAACAGGCGCCGCGGCCCGCCCTTGCTCGCGGGCGCCGTGCGGGCGGCGGTGGTGGCGGTTCTCGTGGTCATGCCTTCACCTCGGCGGATTCGGCCGGCGTGCTCCGGCCGGGGCGGCGGCGGCTCTCGGTGCGCAGCCGCGGGTCGACCAGGGGGTGGGTGAGGTCGGTGGCGAGGTTGGCGAGGCAGATCAGGGCGGCGATGAGGAGGGCTTCGGCCTGGACGACGGGGACGTCCTTGAAGGTCACGGACTGCACGAGGAGCTGACCGAGCCCCGGCAGCGCGAACACCTGCTCGACCAGGACGGTGCCGGCCAGCAGATAGGCCAGGACGAGTCCGATGCCGGTGCTGACCGGCACGACGGTGCCCCGCAGCACGTACCGGACGAGCACCGTCCGGGTCGGGACGCCGCGGGCCAGGGCGAAGGTGACGTGTTCCCGGGCCAGTTCGCGGATGACCGCCGCCCGGACGAGCTTGATCAGCACGGCGGTGACGGCGAGGCCGAGGGTGAGGCCGGGCAGCAGCAGATGGAGCAGCCGGTCGGTGCCGCCCGCGCCCGGCCCGTAGGCGGGCAGCCCGCCCAGCATCAGGGAGAAGACGTAGATGAGGAGCAGACCGCCGGCGAAGGCCGGGGTGGACAGGGCCAGGACGCCGAGGCTCTGTACGGCGCGGTCGACGGGCCGCCGGGCGCGCAGACCGGCCAGGACGCCGAGCGGGAGGCCGAGCAGCAGCGCGACGGCGAATCCGGCCAGCACGAGCTGTCCGGTGAGCGCCAGCCGGTCGCCGAGTGCCGTGGCGACGCTCTCGCCGGTACGGATGGAGGTGCCGAGGTCGCCGCTGACCGCTCCCGTCAGCCACCGCACGTACTGCGTGACGAGTGGTTCGTCCAGGTGGTGCGCGGCGCGTACGGAGGCCAGGGCGTCGGGGGTGGCGCTGCGCGTGCCCAGGAGGGTGCGGGCGGGATCGCCGGGTGCGAGCCTCAGCAGTGCGAACACGGCCAGGGAGAGGACGAGCAGGAGCCCGGCGGTGCCCACGAGCCGCCGAGTCACGTAGCGGACGGGCAGGGCGGTGCGCAGCCGGGTGTGCCAGGGGGGCGGCGGGTGGGCCTGGAGGTGGCTGGGGTCGGTCACGGTGCTTCCTTCGGGCCGGTGCCGGCGCCGAGGCCCTGCGGCCGGGCGTGGTGCGCGGTGCGGTGGTGGGTGGCCGCCTCGGGTGTGACGTGCCGGGCGAGCCATTCCTCGGCGCGTGCGGTGGCGTCCAGCAGGTGGGCGGGGCCGGTGAACTCGTGGCCCTCGGCGGGATAGACATGGAGCTCGACCGGTGCCGTGGCACGGCCGGCGAGCGCGCGGTACAGCTCGTGCGCCTGGCCGAGCGGGGTGATCCGGTCGTGTTCACCGTGCAGGACCAGTACGGGCGTTCCGCCGCCGCCGTCGGCGAAGAGCGGGGAACGGCCGATCAGGGCGGCGCGCCCCTCGGGGGTGCGGGCGTCGCCGATGGCGTACGTCTGCTCGTAGCCACCGCCGATCACGGAGGTGTGGGCGAAGCTCAGCCAGTCGGTGGGCGCCGAGACCACGACCGCCGCGCGGAAGACGTCGGTGCGTGCGGCTGCGAGCGCGGCGAGGAAGCCGCCGTAGCTGTGGCCGAGCACGGCGGACCGGCCGGGCAGCGCTTCCCCCTCCCGGGTCAGGTGTGCGACGCCGCTGAGGACGTCGTCGAGGTCGCCGTCGCCACAGGCTCCGACGACGGCGCGCGCGTGGTCCAGCCCGTAGCCACTGCTTCCGCGCGGGTTGGGCAGCAGGACCAGCCAGCCGGCGGCGGCCAGGGCGGGCGCCAGGCCGAGCACGTCGGCCGGTGCGTATCCGGCGGACCACTGCCAGGAGGGGCCGCCGTGCAGCACCACGGCGAGCGGGCGCGCGCGGAGGGCCGAGCCGGCCGTCCCGGCGGAGGTCTCCGGGGCTGTTCTCCTCGCCGCCCCGGTGCCCGTCCCGGCGGTGAGTCGGAAGGACGCGGGGGTGCCCGGGGCGTCCAGGAGCAGGCCGTGCACCGGGGTGCCGTCCGTCGCGGTCCAGGTGACCTGCCGGGTCCGGACCCGGGCGAGGTCGCCGTGGCCGTCGTCCCGGCGTGCGGCGGCCGGGTCCGGTGCGGTGACGGGCCGCCAGGTCCAGGCTTCCGGGCCGGTCGTCGGCGCGACGACGGCCTGGGGCGGTACGCCGGGTGCCTCGCGTACGGTTGCGGCGGTCAGGCCGTCGGCACTGAGACTGAGGGCGGGCTGCGCACCGGCGCCGGTGAGCACGGCCTGTTCCTCCTGGAGCACGGTGACCGCGGCGCCGGCGCAGGAGCCCGTAACGGCATCGGAGCGGATGTCCGCGACGCGGGTTCCGGTGCCGCTCCGCCCGGCCGTCAGCAGCCGGTCCGTGTCATCGGGGTGGAACTGGACCCAGGTGACGTCCTCGGCTCCGGGGGCGAGCCTGACGGTGTCATCGGTGAGGCTCAAGAGGAGCGGGCGGCCGGCGACGATGGAGATGCCCTCCACGACCACCGCGCGGTGTCCGTCCCGGCTGAGCGCGGGCGCGGCGAGCTGCCCCCGGGGTTCGTGCAGGGTGACGGTACGACCGTCGGTGAGATCGATCCGGACCAGGCGCGCGTGGTAGTAGCCGGCGGGCAGCGGGTCTTCGGAAACGGTGGCCACGACCGTACGGCCGCCGCGCCAGGCAGCGTTCCAGACGGTCAGCCCGGCGGGCCCGGAGTCACGCAGGACGACCGGCGTGCCGGGGGCCCCGGAAGGGGAACTGCCGGTCAGCGCGTCGGCGGACGGGAGCAGCCCGTGCAGCAGCCTGCGCCACCCGGCGTCCGGGCGGTAGGACACCGGGGCGGGGTCCGGACCCAGCCGGACCGGCAGCCCCAGGTTCATGCCGTCGCGTTCGGCTCCGTCGTCGGCCGTCAGCAGCAGGACCTCGACGCCGTCGTCGGACACGGACAGGTCCTCCACGGCGCCCGGGACGGCCGCGAGTTCACGGCGGGCGCCGGTACGGGTGTCCCACGCGGTCAGCAGCGGCAGGCCCGGGCCGGCCGGTTCGGTGACCAGCAGGACCGTCCGGGAGTCCGGCAGCCAGCGCGGGGTGTGCCGGGACCCGGCATCGGGGCCCGGAGGGGCGGTGGGCAGCGGGAGCACGGGGCCGTCGACCGGTGCGATCAGGACTTCGGTGCCCCAGGGCCCGAGGACGGTGACCGCCACTCGGCGTCCGTCGGGGCTGATCCGGCTGTCCAACGGCACGGTCAGGTCCGACATGGCCGTACGGACGCGGCGGACGACTGCGGCCGGATCTCCGGCGGGGCCGGGTACCGGGGTGGTTCGGGGCATGTGCGTTCCGTTCGTGCTGCGGACGGGGCGGGCCGGTGGCTACGGGCCGGCCGGTGCGCGGCATCCGGCACGGGCGGAGCGTGGTGAACGGGCCCCGGTACCTCTGCCGCAGGAGGTGATCCGGTGGGGGGTGCGTGCCGGGCGGCTCGGGGGGTGTCCGCCCGGCACGCGGTCTCAGGAGGCCGCCTTCTTGACCCTGGTCGCCCAGGGGCCGACGAGGGCGAAGGGGCCGGGCTCCTCGAACACGAGGTCCTTGGAGAGGGCCGTCGCGGTCTGCGCCCACCACAGCGGAAGGTAGGGCAGATCCGCGGCGGAGGCCGTGACGGCGGTCATCAGGTGCGCACCGCGTGCGGCGGGGTCGACGGTCTTCCGGGCGGCGGCCAGTGCCTGGTCGACGACGGCGTTGTCGTAGTGCGGCAGGTTCGTCGCTGCGGCCTGGCCGTCCAGATAGGCGTTGGTGAGCTCCGCCGGGTCCCCGGTGACGGGGTAGTACCAGAGGAACTGCAACGGCTTCCTGCCGGGCAGGAGGTCGGCGATCCACTGCTCGAGCGTGGCCTCCCTGACGTTCAGCGTGATGCCGAGCTCCTTCAGCGAGGCGGCCAGCGCCAGCGCCGCCTTGCCCAGCTGGGGTCCGCTGCCCGGGTACGTGAGGTCGAGGCTGAAGCCGTCCTTGTGGGCGGACTTCGCCAGTTCGGCCTTGGCCAGGTCCAGGTCGAAGTCCCAGGCGGGGAGCTTGTCGTAGGCGGCTTCGACCGCGTCAGCGGCGAGCAGGTCACCCCACATGTCGGGCGAGACGAGGGTGGAGGCCACCTCGGCCTTGCCGTGCAGGATGCCCTTGGTCATGCCCGCCCGGTCGGCGGCGTGGGCGAAGGCCTTGCGCACGTGTACGTCGTCGAACGGCGCCTGGGCGGTGTCGAAGGCGAGGGCGACCACCGAGCGGTCACCCGTGTAGGTGACCTGGGCGTCGGACTCCCAGCTGCGGGCCTCGTCCGAGGGGAGGCCCAGCGCGCCGTCGACGGAGCCGGACTTCATGGCGACGAGCCGGGTCCCGGCGTCGGGTATGAACGACAGCTTCAGCGACCGTACCGACGGGCGGTCCCCCCACCAGGCATCGTTGCGTTCCAGGCCGACGTGGTCGTCGGCGGCGAAGGACGTCACCCGGTACGGTCCCGACCCCAGCAGCAGCGTCCTGGGAGTGCCGACCTTCCCCTTGTTCCGGGCGAGGAACGCCTTGCTGCTGATCAGCAGGGTGCCGGGGGTCGGTGTCCAGGCGAAACCCGCGTCGGGGTTCTTCAGACGCACGGTGATCTCGCGGGCGCCGGTCGCCTTGACGGAGGCTACGTCGGCCCAGGCGTAGGCCAGTCCGCTGGCATCGTCCCGCGCGGCCTCGACGGAGGCGAGCACGTCGTCGGTGGTGACCGGGGTCCCGTCGGAGAATTTCGCGTCGCGGCGCAGGGTGTAGACGTACGTCGTGGCGTCGGGCTGTTTCCAGCTCTCGGCGAGGCCCGGCCGGAGCTTGCCGGTGGGTCCGACGGAGAGCAGGGACTCCTGGACCAGGCAGGCCACGACGTAGTTCAGGATGCCGGACTCGCGGCTGACGTCCAGCGTCGAGACGGACGAGGGCAGCGCCAGGGTCAGGGTGTCGATCGGGGCGTCGGTGCCCCGGTCGGCGGTTCCTCCGGCCGAGCCGGCCCCCTCGGGCCTCTGCGGCGAACACGCCGAGAGGATCGCGGAGACCGCGAGCACACCGATGCCCGCTCCCGCCGCGCGGAGGACTCCGCGCCGCCCGATCAGACCGTTCGTTCCCGCATGCATGGGGAACCACCTATCCATCCACCCCGAGCGTCCACTGAGGATGCCCAACTGGGAACGGAAGGTATACGCGAAACTTTGGGGGTGTCAAAGGAGTCCTAGGATCCGGTCAGAAGCGATCCGATTCAGGTTGTTTTGATGAGACTGGCCAGCTTTCAGCCCAGTGCGGGCGGAAATGACGGAAGC
>NZ_JBHWZS010000134.1:0-21657 GCF_042728155.1 Streptomyces sp. NPDC060209 | reverse complement strand
CTCTGCGGGAGCGCGAAGAGCGTTCCGGCCGGGGGGCGGCGACCGCAGCCAGCGTTCTGCCCAGAGGATCGCGCTGGAGGTCTTTCGGTTCGAGGGCAGGTATCCACGCAGCCTGCGGCCATGCTCGGCCCTTCGGTCGCGTCTCCGTCGATCATCTGATTGCTCCGTGGATACGCCGCCGTTCACGGCGAAGAGGAAACGGACTCCTGCGGCGCAGGGCAACGTGGCTCGTTCGTGAGAACCAAGCGATCGTGATCGAGGCCGCCGAGCCGGCGGCATCTGCCTGTCTGTCTGCCTGCCTGTGGAGCTGGTGTCAGGCCGCAACGGAGAACTCCGGGCGCGCTGGACCGTACTCAGCGAGACCTCCGGTCGTGACCATTGCCGACGGTAGCGCACCTCGCTATGTTAATTGAGAATCACATCGCTCAGGAAGATCCGAAACGTGGTGGTAGCACAACTGGCATGTCAAAAAAGGCCTATAGCGCCATCTGGTCGAGTAGGGAAGTAGGTAAGTTAATGCAGAATCCCGACAGGCGACGAGTCCTGTCCCTTGGTGTCGCCCTCGGCCTCGTTGGCGTGGCGGACCCCGCCAGGGCCTGGGCGTGGGCGTCGGCGGACTCGGTGGCCGGAACCGGTGCGGGTGTCGATCCGGAGTACGTGTGGGACAGCGCGACGGATCCACTGATGGTTTCGCTGCTCCAGAACGGCCAGGTTCCGTCGGTCAACACCGCGATGGCGGGATGGGTGAACAACGGTGACGCGCTGCCCAGTGGGCTGCCTGCCGACCTCGCCGCCCATCTGCTGACGGTCAACAAGCTGCCTTCCTGGGCCGATCCCGCCAAACTGGCCCGCGCCGCCGACTTCAACCGGCGCAAGGACACCTACCTGTTCATGCTGTACGGCCTCGGCAGCGGGATCATGAGCACCGTGATCCCGCGGGAGGCCAGAAGCGTCTACTGGTCCGTAGGTGGCGCCGACATGAAGGACCGCGCGGCCAAGACGTTCACGTTCGGCTACGACTTGTCCCAGCTGGACGCCTTCAAACCGACGGGGCAGTTCGTCGTCACCGCCAACAAGACGCGACTGGTGCACGCCGCGGTGCGCCACCTGCTGCCGCAATCGCCGCACTGGCGGGAGGTCACCGACGAGGCCGTCCCGATCAGCGCGGCCGACATCCTGGTCACCTTCCACAGCCTGGGAACCTTCGTGCGCAGGAGGTTGCTCGACTGGAAGGTCCCGATGTCGGCCGCGGACCAGGATGCCTTCCTGCATTCATGGCAGGTCGCTCTTCACCTGCTCGGTGTGCCGGACGAGTACATTCCGCAGACCTGGGCGGCCGCGGAAGCACAGTCGGCGCAGGTGCTCACCCCGATCCTCTCCCCGACGCCCGAGGGCCTCGACCTGGCCGAGGTGTTGCTAGGTCTGACCGCGGAGATCGATCTCGGTGTCACTCGCGGATTCCTGAACGAGTTCGTGCGCTACGTCCTCAGCAACGAGGTCGGCGACTGGCTGGGACTGCCGCGCGACTATGCGGCAGCGGCCCTGATCCGCACCGCATGGCCGGCCTTCATCCTGTTCCGCGAGGGGCTGTCGCCCATCATGCCCGGCGCTTTCTACATGTTCGACCAGTTCCTGCGTGCCCTGGCCATGCTGTTCCTCAACAAGGGCACCTCCACGACCACCACCCCGATCACGATCCCGACCGGGAACAGGCCGGCCGGCTGAGCCGCCGATTTGATCCCTCGGAGGCCCGCCCCTCGGCAGTCACGCCCGGGGGCGGGCACCCGGGTGACTTCCACGCGAGGCCCTTCACCGCGAGGCGCCCCCTCGCGTGCCTGGTTCCGGTGTCCGTTCAGAGGCCCAGGGCACCCACGACCAGAGCGGTAACGGCATCGCGGTGGGCCTGGCTGTCCTGCCACCGCAGTCCGCGTCCGGCCTCGACCACCACGCCGAACCCCGCGTGCACCAGCATCCGGGCCTGGCGCGGGTCCAACTCCGGCCGGGCCAGCCGCAGCTGCTGTTCCCAGACGGCGATGTGTTCACGCTGCGCGAGGACCAAGGGCCGCCGCAGGTCGGCCGGCAGGCCGGCGAGCTCGGCTTCGGCGACGCTGTTGAGCGCGGTGTGCTCGAAGCTGTAGGCCACGTAGGTCCCCGCCAGGGCGACGACGGCCTCGTGCGGGCCGGCCACCCCATGAAGACTCTGGTCCACCCCCCGGGCCAGAAGTCCGGCCGCCTGAAGGCACGCCGCCGCCAGGATGTCGACCTTGCCGGGGTAGTGACGGTAGAGCGCGGACGGGGCGAGTCCCACCGCCTCCGCGATCTGTCCGTTCGTGACGCTGGCGAATCCGTCCCGTGCGAACAGCGGGATCGCGGCCGCGAGGATCTCCGCGCGTCGCGTGTGCGGCACCGGCTGGGCGAGCAGCTCGACGGAGCGTGCGCCGCTCCGGGCCGCCGCGGGATCGGTCGCGGCCACACGCAGCGCGGCTGCCAACAGCACTTCCTCGGTCCGACGTTGAGCGATCGAGGTGTGATGCATCGTGATGGATCCGATCGCACCCAGGGCTGCCATGGCCCGCAGGCGTTCGTCAGGCAGTGAGTACTCGCGCTGCACGGCCTCGTCGACCCGGCCGACGACCTGCCCGAACTTCGCCCTGAGATCCCGGCGGTCCTCGTGGTTGAGGTACCGGGCCTCCCATCGGTACACGCCGCCCGATGCGCGATGCGCGACGGTGACCCGGGTGACGGCGGTGAGCACATCCGTCAAGGTCGCCCCGGACGGCACCTCGTCGAGCGCGGCGACAAGCCGGTCCGCCATGAGGCCGGCGCACTCGGCGAACAGCGCGTACTTGTTCGGGAAGTGCCGGTACAGGGCCGCCGCGGTGATGCCCACTCCGGCGGCGATCTTCTCCATGGATGCTGTGTGATAGCCGCGCTCACTGAAGACTCGGCCGGCCGCCTCGACGATGAGCTGCTTGCGGTTGCGGGGCCGAGTTGCCGCGGCAGGATCGGCGGTCACGGCCGAACGGGCGGATGCGGGGACGAGGCCATGCGGATCAGTCAACCACACGACACCCGAGGGTCTCGGGCTCCCTCGGCACGGACCGCACGGGACGCGAATCCCGGATCACTTCCCAGGTGGCCAGGGCCGCCGCTGCCCGGCCGGCACCGTCACATCACCGTTGCCCCGGCCGCACCCACGCCTACCTGCCCGTCCTGCGGGCCCGCGCACTCGGCACCGAACGGATCCTCCCAGTTCACTGCACCGAGCCTTGCCGAGATCCGCCGCCGCCTCATCCACCGGCCCCGCGCCTGCGCCGGCACCGCTGCTTCAGCACTCGCCGCAGCACCTGAGGAGATCTACCTGCGGTAGCGGCCCGGTGCCACTCCGTGCGCCCGCTCGAAGGCTCTGGCGAAGGAGAACTCCGAGGCACATCCCGTGCGTCCGGCCACCTGGCGAAGGTGAGGCCGTCCGTCCGCAGGAGCCGGCCCGCAGTGTTCACCCGGTCGTGACACCGGAGGGCACACGGGTTTCTCTCATGCTGCCGTCGAGCCGCTCGCGCAGGCAGGCGAGCACGACGCCCATCGGTGCCAGCACCCACGGCAGCAACACGAGGGCCACCGCAACCGGGGTAATGATGACGAGGACGCCGGTGACCCACACGTTGTCGCCGGTGGTGGCCAGCATGAGCAGCCCCGCCCAGTGCGCCACGAACGTCCCGAGCCATTTCAGCACCATGAAGGCGACGGTGACCGCGACCGTGGCCAGCAGACAGATCCCGGTGGTACGCAGACGTGCCGTACGGGTCAGCGTCCAGGAGCGGCGCATCGCGGCCGTCGCCGAGCAGTTGTCCGCCACCCGTACGGCGGTGGCCGGCCCGAAGCGGTAGAGGAGGACGAGCCCGAGCGCCCAGATCACGGCGGGCAGGATCCGGCCCACCAGGATGAACTGCACGGTCGCGGGATCGTGGTAGGTGGGCCACACGACCCCGGGCACCATCTCCATGGCGACGGCAGCCAGGACGAGCAGGCCCGCCAGCCCTGGGACGAGGGCACACACAAGGGTCAGCAACTGGACGCGGAAGGCGGCACCGAGGTGCGGGCGGGTTCGGCGCCACAGGGCACGCGGGGTGAGAGAGTCGCGGTGGGGACCCGGGCCGGCCTCCGCGCGTTCCCGCGCGTGCGCGACGGTCACGGCCTGGGCGGCGAGCAGCCAGGCGATCAGGACCATCGCGACGAGGAGCAGCAGCGGGTACACGCAGAACGCGACTTTGACAAGGCCGTCCCACTGGTCGATGTACGCGACGTAGGACTCCTCGTAGTCGATGGAGCTCTCGGCGGTTCTTCCGGCCTCCAGGAAGAGGCCCCACGACGCGGCGAAGGCGCCCGCCACGATCCCCCCGCCGACAAGCAGCGCCGCCGCGCTGACCAGGAAGGCGGAGCCGAACACGGGGCGCCTGTCGTGGGCGGTGATCCGTAGGCTTTCGGCCACGACAGAGCTGCCGGCCGGACGGGCGTCCGAGCTGATCACAGCGGTGTCGCCCGTCATGCCGCACACCCCCGTGCCAGTGGCCACCCGTAGACGGCAGCGTCTACTCCGGTGGACCGAGCCCAGTTGCGGTCCCCGTACGACCGGTGCCGCGACTCGGTGGCGTGGTTGGCCGTACGGATCTCGTCCTCGTCGAAGTCCGGGTGCGGGGAGCGCGGTTCGGCAGCACCCACGCGCAGGTGGGCCCGGTCGCCGCGCGGATCGGAGCGGCAGCTGTCCACGCGCAGCAGACCGCGACAGTCGACCAGCTCGTCTTCGTGGTCCTTGAGCGCAACCTCGATGACCTGCGGATCGCTCACGAGGGCGATGTCGTCCGGATGATCGTTCATAGAAGCTTCGACGCCCACATCTGACTGTTCGGTTCCGCTTCCCGATCAGGTCGGGCTCCTGCCACACCAACTCCAACACTGCTGCGACCATGTGGAATCCGTTACCGTGGTCGCGCTTCAAGGCCCGCCTACGAGCCGTGAACGCAACCCGCCCCGTCGCCCTCGTCCACGCCGGGCCTGCTTCGAACACGGCAAGAACCGTCGAAGGCCCCGAAGCCCCCGCGTCATGCCGGATCCGGCAGGTCCATCAGCTCGAGCTTGGCCGGGTCGATCACAACCGTGATGTCGGTGATCCGGCCGTGGACGACGGTGAATGCGAGCACCGAGAGCGGGGTGCCGTCCTCGCGCCAGGAAATGATCCCCGGGAGGCCGTTGACGAGAGCCGCCCGCCCCTGTGCGGCGGCGCCGGCGGACAGTTGCGCGCCGGTTGCGACCTTGGTGGCGCCGAGGGTGACGAATACGCCGGACGGGGCGTCGACGGTCAGTTTCACCTCGGGGTCGAGCACCCGCAGCAACTCCTCGAAGTCGCCGCCGCGAGCCGCCGCCAGGAAGGCCTGGACCACCTCCCGCTGCTCCCGTCCGGTGCCGGTCGGCCGCTCAATCGCCTGCACCTTCCTGCGGGCGCGGCTGGCGAGCATTTTGGTGGCTGCGGTGGACCTGCCGAGGATCTGGCCGATCTCGTCGAACGGCACCGCGAACAGGTCGTGCAGCACGAACGCCAGTCGCTCGCTCGGCCCGAGCGACTCCAGGACCACGAGAAGCGCGAGCCCGACCGAGTCGGCGAGCACTGCGTCGTCCTCGGGAACAGGACCCTCGTCGAGCTTCACCGCGAGCTCGGGCAGGCGGTCGTCGTAGGGCGCCTCCGGGCGGGCCTGGCGGGATCGAAGGACATCGAGGCTGATCCGGCCGACCACCGTGGTCAGCCAGCCTGCGAGGTTGCGGATGGCCGCCGCGTCCTGGCGAGAGAGGCGCAGCCATGCCTCCTGGACCACGTCCTCGGCGTCGGTGTGCGACCCGAGCATGCGGTAGGCGACCGCCCGCAGCCGGTCGCGCTGGGCCTCGAACGCCTCGGCCATCGGGTCCGTCGGGTCCGTCGGGCTGGTCTCGCACATGTTGTTACCTTCCTCGACTCTGCTCCGTCATGGGTGATGACGAGCCCGAAGGGGCGCAGGTAACCGATGAAGGAGCAAGACCGATGGAAGCACGCCTGACAAGCCCGGCGAACCCCGATGTGATCACAGCGATCCAGCACCTCTACAAGGCGGTTCACGCCGGAGGCGTCGACAACCACCTGCTGTCGCTGATCCATCTGCGTGCCAGCCAGATCAACGGCTGCAGCCCTTGCATTTTCGCCTCGATCAAGTCGGCGCAGAAGGCCGGTGAGACGGACGAACGGCTGCACAACGTGGTCGCGTGGCGCGAGACGCCCTTCTACACCGAGGAGGAGCGGGCGGCCCTCGCCCTGGCCGAGGCCGCCACCCGTCTCCAGGACGGCGCACCGGGCGTGACCGACGAGATCTGGGACGCCGCCGCAGAGCACTTCAGTGAGGAGCAACTGGGGGCAATCATCCTGGAGGTCGCGATGACCAACTTCTTCAACCGGATCAACCGCGCGGTCCGGGAGCAGGCCGGCAAGACCTGGTGAGCTGCAACACCACGCCGTCCTCGATGGCCGCGCGCATCCGGACCGGACAGTTCGCCACGCAAAGTCGCACCCCTCGTCCCCAGCGGGTCAACTGAGTACGCGTACCCACTCCTTATCGGGTAGCCGCACCCATCCACCGCGCTCCTCCTCGGGCATACCGTCCCCGTATGCCCGAGGAGACCGCACCGACCACCACCCCCCGCGAAGCCCGGGTCCAGATCCCGCTCTTCCCGCCTCAAAGCCCCCGGAGACGGTTGCGCCGCGCTCGCCCTCGACGATGTGGTGTCGGCCGAGTTCGACTGCAGCGAAATGTCCGGTGGTGGCCGGCAGCGCGGCAAAGTGGTCCTCCGGGCCGTGGAGCCCTGGCAGCCGGGTTCTCGGGGGTTCCGAAGACCGTGAGCTGCGCGAACACTACGGAAAGGACTGACTGCGTGATACGACGTGAGCGAATTCGGTTGCTGCCGGCCGTCATGGCAGCAGCTCTGCTGCTCCCCGTCTCGGCGTGTTCCTCCAGTGCCGCCAAGTGCGAGGAGGTGTTCACCGCGGTGACGATGTCGGTCCCCGGCGTGGCCTCCGCGGAGTGGGACTGCAGCAACAGTTTCGGCGGCGGCTGGCAACGTGCTGACGTGGTGATCGAGGCGGCCACCGAGGACGAGGCCATCGCGGTGGTGGACGCGGCCCTTCGGGCCTATGCCGTTTCGCCCGAACTCGAGGACCGTTGGGGGACCCCGCAGGAGTACGCGACCGAGGACAGGTCGATCATCGTCAGCGCGGGCGACGTCGGGTTCAACGGCCCGCCAAATGTCGGCGAGGTGCGCGAGCACTACGGCATCACGCCCGGCTGACACCGCCCACCACCATCGGCCGGAGGGAGTCCCGGTCGCCTCGGCGCAGTAGGAGCGTGAGCTGGTCGAATTTGGGCGTTCCCCTCGTCCAGAGCGCGGGCGAGCGGTCTTGATGGGCCCCGGTGTCGAGGGCCGTGAGCCTGCGGCTTCGGGCTGGTCCACGGTCGGGGCGCGGCGGGGTCCTGGTCGGCCTTGCTGCGGTTGGCCTGGCGGTGGCGATCCGCGTCCAGGTCGTTGGCATACGCCTCGCGGTGGACGGGAGTCCACTGCGGGGCACCGGAGTCAAGGAAGCCAGTCAGTGCAGGCGATTGCCGCACTCGGCCGGGAACAGGACGGCGTTTGGCGGCAGTTCGTCGGGGGTCCGGGCGAACACCCGCAGGCACGATTCGCGAGAGTTCGCCGCGGACGGGTACTCAAGGCCAAGTTCGCTCAGAACGGTGATGGCACCAGCGTGATGCATTTCCGCCGCGTGAACGCCCTCCGGGAGAGAGCCGGCCAAGATACCGAAGGCCGCTGTGTCGCCGCCGTCGGCGACGCATTCGCAGATCTCGAAGCGCCAGTGTGCGGCCGCGTCGACCAGCAAATACTTGCCCCTCTTGCCCAGCCCGACAAGGAAGTCGGTGCGATCTCGCAGATGGTGGGCAATGGCACAGCAGATGGGAACAGCGGTGCCGTCAGGGGCCTGCACTCGTGTGTACTCGGCATGCGGATAGCATGACAAGGCCTCGTCGAGCAGCCCCAACGCGGTGTCCCGGGCCGCCGGGTGGCCCTGCTGGGCGATGTCCAGGAGCAGCGGGGCTGCAACCGCGGCCGCTGGAAACACCGCGCCGCTGTGCCCATGAACAATTCCACCGCCGCCGAGCTGCGAGCCCGCGTCCGCCGCCTGTACCGAATTCGTTGCCTCGGACAGAGCGCGTAGACCCAGGCCGGCACGATCCGATTCATACCAGTCAGGATGGCCCGGTATGGAATCCCAGTCCACCGCGTCGATCTCATCCAGCACAGCAGCATCCTCGCATGTGGGCGCTGCCCACCGTTCGCAGACCAAGGGGCGAGAGCTATTTCGTCAGCGGTCCTCGTAGAAGCCCCTGACGATGGCACTCACCGCATGCGAGGGCGAGGAATGGCAGAACCTAGGGCGAGGGGCGGGTTACGACGTTGATGTTGAACGTGTGGGCCTGCAGACCGCCCGCGATGCCCATGAAGAGCAGGGCGAAGTGCTCCTGTCCGCGTGCGGTGGTGATGCCGCCGATGTCCAGCTGGGACGACGGGGGCCAGCCGAGATCCGTGAGCAGTCGGCCGGTGGTCCGTTTGGCTTCGGCGTCGTCGCCGGAGAGGAAGACGGTGCTCGGGCCGTCGAGACCGTCGGGGGCGGTCATCACGGTGGAGTCCATGGTGCACAGGGTCTTGACGACGGGGGTCAGAGGGAAGGCTTCCTGGATCTGTTCACCCAGGCTGCTGTTGGGGTGCGAGAGCTCGGTGAAGTCGTCGGAGAGGCCGACCCCGACGTCGATCAGTAAGGTGCCGGCCAGCGCCGGTGCGCCGATGGAGTGCAGCAGTTCCACGGAGATGGCCCCAGGCGTGGCGTTGACCAGTACCTCCGCGTGGGCGGCTGTCTCGCTCAGGCCTGTCACAGGGAGACCGAGGTCTGTCCGGTCCTCAGGCCGGCGTGAACCGAGGAGCACGTCGTGTCCTGCGGCGCTCCAGCCGTGGGCCAGTGCTCGGGCGACGTTGCCGGTGCCAAGTAGTCCTATACGCATGGTGTGACGCTAGCCCGTTGTCGGCCTCGACGAATCGGACCGCGGGCCCGGCCGGACCGGCACCAAAGACGTAGGTCTGCAGCCGCCCGCCCCTCTCCACGACCGGTGGGCTCCTCCCGCCACGCCGTCCGACCGCACCGGCGGCGCCGGTCGTTGCGGGCCCACGACGGCGAGCCGGACGTCATGCCACGCAACCCTAGTTGTCGGCAGTACGTGTGGTGAGGTCCTCGTCCGTGATGGGGCGGACAACCCGGCAGGGTGTTCCGTGCGCGACGGTCATCGGGGGGATACTGCGGCTGACGACGCTACCGGCGCCGATGACCGACCCGTATCCGATACGTACGCCGGGCAGGACCACCACATTGCTGCCGATCCACACCTTGTCCTCGATCACGATCGGTTCGGAGAATCGTCCGAAGTCAGCGCGGCGCGAAGGATGCACAGGGTGCCCCGTCGTGGTCAGTGTCACGCTGGGAGCGATCATGACGCCGTTGCCTATGCGGATGTCCACGTCGTCGACGAACGTCAGGTTCACGTTCCCGAAGAAGTCGTCGCCGATGTGAACGTTGCTGCCGAACCCGGCGTGGAACGGCGGCAGCAGCACCGTGCGTTCACCGACCGAGCCGAGGATGGCGACGAGCAGTGTCCGACGCCGCTCCGTTTCGCTCGGGGGTGTTTGGTTGTACTCGAAGATCTGCTCTGTCCGGCGCCCAGGCGCCTGGAAGGCCGCTTCCGACTCGGTGTAGACGAGCCCTTTGGCGATCCGGTTCAAAACTGCTTCTTCGTGAGCATCCGTCACAGCGGGACGACCCCTTCATCAGATCCCTCGGGCACAGGCCCGACGCGCCCCGGTCGACCGCGCGCTCAGAGCCTATGGGCACCGCGAAGACACCAGGAGTCATTTCGGACCGCCGAATAGTGGTCCCCAGGCAACCTGAACGCATAGCCGGTGCCGGCGGAGCGGCTCAACGCTTGGGGACGGCACGGCCGCACTTGCGGATGTTTTCGACCTGGTGGTCCGGCGAGCGGTGTCCTGGGCCTCGTCAGCCGGCTCCGCCGATCCGCGAAATGATGCTGCTGTCCAGATGCGCGAGGAGGTCGGCCGGGTTCCGGTACACCTCGGCGGCCCCAGCCTCCACCAGCTCCTGTCGGGCGATGCCACCCGACAGGAGGGCCACAGCGGTCACGGACGCGCTGGTCGCGGCTTTCATGTCCCAGACCGAGTCGCCCACGTACACCGCCTCCGCGCTCGTCCCACCGGCGAGTTCCATCGCGTGCCGGATCGGTGCAGGGGCCGGTTTTCCCTCGTTCACATCGTCGGCACTCGCCGTGTCTGTGATGACATCGTCGGCATCCAACGCGCGCCGCAGGGCTGCGAGCTCCGAACCGGAGGCAGAAGTGGCGAGCACCACCTTCCAGCCCTGAGCCGCCAAGGCGCGCAGCAGATCAGCCGCCCCGTCCACCACTGCCAGCCGTTCGAAGTGGGTGGCGTACAGCGCTGAGTGCGTGCCGCTGATCCGCGCGTCCCGTTCGCGGTCCCGCGCAGGTCCGAGAAGGTGATCGATCAGATCTGCGGAGCCCAGGCCGATGGCCTGGTGCACCGCGACCATGGGCACTGTGTGCCCCTCCTGCCGAAATGCCTCCCACCAAGCAGTGACATGCAGGTAGTTGGTGTCCACGAGCGTTCCGTCGACATCGAACATGGCCGCGCGAACCATAACGCTTCCTTCCGGGTCGGCAGTCGGAGTCGGGGCGACCGGCTCCGCGAAGGTGCCTGCGAGATCAGCGAGGGCTGGCCATCAGCCTATGCCCACGACCGACGGAGATCACGTCCGTGCCACGCGGTGGCGGGCGCCCGGATCAGCCCGCGTCGGGGGGGAAGCGCTACCGCGGGCCCTCGGGCGCGCCCACGTTGTCCCGTGCGCCGAGGGCCGGGTCCAAGATGACCGCGCCGCCAGCTCGTACGAGTCGGCCACCAGGCTGGGACCGACTCGCAGAAGGCCGCTGGCCTACCGCCGGATTGCGGTAGGCCATGCGCAGCGCATGGCCCGTGCCCGCGGCGCCATGGAGCGGCTCGCAGGCACGGGCTTGGGGTACTCAGAGGGGCCGGAGACGTCAGAGCCAGGGAGTGCCAGGTCCGGCCTCGGAGGCCACGGACGCCGGAGCCGGTTCGGTGAAGTACTCCGCGCCCTCGGACACCGGAGCCGGTTCGGTGAAGTACTCCGCGTCCTTGGGACGAGTCCGCGCCAGCCCCAGAGGGCGGGGGGCCGGCTCGAGGTGAGGGATGTGTTTGGAGCAGTGCACATAGGCCTCGTGGAGGGTGATGTACGTCCACAGCACGGGGTGCCGCCCGGGGGCGGTGTCGGCGGGTATCCAGGGGTGGGCGGCACGCACCTCCTGGTCGTTGAGGAGCTGGGCGGAGCCGTTGACGTGCAGTCCGATGTGGTCGCGGGTGAAGTCCATGAAGAGCAGACCGATGTGCGGGTTCTCGGCGATGTTGCCGGCACTCGCCAGAACGCCGTTCCCGCGGTACTCGGGGTAGGCCAGGGTGCGGTCGTCCAGCACGGTGACGAATCCGGGAGGGCCGGCGCGGAAGGTGGCGTCGCAGTGGCCGCGGGCGTCGGCGGTGGAGAGGAAGACCATCGACTGGCGGCGGATGAAGTCACACATGGCCGCGGTGAGGTGCGGGTGGACCTGCCGGTCGTAGAAGGCGTCGGCGCGCTCGCTGGTGCCCAGGTGGGTCTGCAGCATGCGCTCTCCGCGCGAGGGGGTGGCGTCGTGGCGGGTCACAGCTGGTCGATCTCCTGACCGGGTCGGTGCGGTGTGAGGGGGGCAGTGAGAACGGGTGTGTCGAGCGGGTCGTGATGAATGTGGGCCATGGGGGTGCCCTGGTACAGGAGAGTGCGCACGGCCGTGGTGACCATGTCGGGCGGACCGCACAGGAAGGCTTCGTGCCGGTCCCAAGGACCGAACTCGCGCAAGACCTGCGGGAGTGTGCCCTGCTGGCCGGGAATGCTCTCATGGGAGACGGCCGCCCGGACGGACAGCCAATAGTGACGCTGTGCCAGGCGCAGCATGTCGTCGAGGCCGTACAGCTCCTGGGCGGTGCGGGCTCCGACGAACAGGCTTACGTGGCGGCGCATTCCCGAGGCGGCGGCTTCCTCGATCAGGGCGCGGATCGGCGCGAGACCGGTCCCGCCGGCGACCATCACCAGGTCGCGGTCACCTGCCGTGGCGAGGGTCATCTCACCCTGCGGTGGTCCGAGCCGCACCCTGTGTCCCGGGGCGGCGTGGTGAACCAACGCGTTGCTGACCTGGCCCTGGTGAACGGCCCGGACGTGGAACGTGAGCGTGTGGTCCGTGCGCGGCAGGTGGGCGGGAGAGTAGTGCCGCCATGTGCGGGGGTACCACGGGGTTTCCATGCTCACGTACTGCCCGGCGACGTAGCGGTAGGGCAGGTCGGGCTGCACGGTGATCTCGGCAATGCCGTGGCCGCGGTATTCGTTGCGGATGATCTGCGCTTCCCAGGAGGCCGGGCGCAGTCGGGTGTCGTCAGCGGCGGCCGCGATCATCACCTCGGCGGCCGTGGTGTAGGCGCGGGTCCAGGCAGCGGCGACCTCGGAGTTCCACGCGGTTCCCGCGTAGCGGGCCAGGGAGGCCAGAAGGCAGTCGCCCACTGCCGGGTAGTGGGCCTCCAGGGCTCCGAACTTGCGGTGGTCCCGACCAAGCCGGGAGCAGAACTGCACGAGGTTGTCGACGTCATCGACGAGATCGATGATGCGCAGCAGTCCGCGCAGCAGCCGGTCACGCTGTACGTCCATGTTGTCCGGGAACAGCCCGCGCACCTCGGGATACCGGGCGAAGAGAATGGCATAGAAGTAGACGGTCATCTCCGTGGCCTGCGGCGCGACCACCGTCAGGCTCGTGCGCACCAGGGAGATCTCCCGGTCTGTCAGCGGGGCGGCCGTCACGACGGGCCCCCGGAGAGCGCAGGGCGGAGGTAGGTCCTCACTCGTCGAGCGGAAACGGCGCGGAGGGTAGCAGGTGTCGCATACAGCGAGGGGATCACCAGGCGTACCGGATGTGCTGACAAGTAAAAATTCGCAATCATAGAAGGACGTTCCGTGTCGCTCAGGTTCAGAACAGCGAAAGTGTGATCAGCGGACGAGCCATTGTGCACATAGGGCGACAGGATCGAACCCCTACCTGAGGCCTACACCTCATTCGTAAATCGGCACAACATGCGGGAAAGTGATCGATTGCGACCAGTCCGCCCCACGAGCTCGATCCCCGGACATGGCGCGCCAGCAGGGTCTCTGACCTGTCCGAGACCGCCCCGGAGGGGCACTGGACAGCTTGGAAACGAGCATGATGGGGAGGTTCGGTAAGCAAATACGTGCGGTTGCGTGAACGCACGTCAGGGGCTGATCGTGAGCGGTCGGGCCGAGGACGCGCCGGTGTCCAGTCGAACTGGTCGCCCTGTCCACTCTCACCGAAGCCGGTCGCCGTCACATGCAATCCGGTCGGACTGCAGCCGGTCTCAGCGCGACCGCGTTGCCGAAGAAAGAGGGCAGCCGTCGGCGTCGGTGGGGTGCGGCAGAGGTGCGGCAGGTGCCTGCGGTGTTCCACCCCCGTCCTGCCGCCGCATCCCAGCCGGCCATAAGGTGACGGACCATGGAAGACGCCAAGGACGATCCCGGCGGCCTCGTATGGACCCAGGCCGAGCAGCGCCCCGCGCAAGGTGACGCCGGGTCCGTACGCGAACTGGGGTCGCAGCTGGCCGACCGGTACGCGTTCGCCGCCGAGCAGGTGCGGGAGTACGAGCGGCAACTTGCCCACATGGCGGGTACTCGCCCTCACCCCCGGCCGCGGCAGCCTGGTGCAGCTGCTTGAACTCCTCGACGGGAAACGTCCGTCCGACAATGGCATCCGACCGCGCCCTGTCGCCTCACCCCTCGCGGAACATCACCAGCCCGCCGACCTGGCAGCGACCGCCTTCGACCGCCGCGAGTGGGACCACTCGCCGCCTGTCACCCGCAACCGGAGAAGGACAGCGAGAACGGCGCCATCCGCCGCACTCCGACCCTGGCGGTGCTCCGCGGGCACTGCTCGGCCCTCTCGCCACGGACGACGAGCACAGGGTGACCACCCGTCGTCCACCAGCGACTGGACCTCCTGGGGCACGACACATAATCTAGGTAGACCTACCTACCTAGATTGGTTGTGATGAGCGTGCCCGAGAGCGGGAGCGGCCGCAGACGGCCGGCACGCGAACGGCTGCTGGCGGCGGCAGCGCGCCGCTTCTACTCGGACGGTGTGGCGGCGACCGGCATCGACACGATCACCGCCGAGGCCGGCGTGGCGAAGATGAGTCTGTACAACAACTTCTCCTCCAAGGCCGACCTGGTCCGCGCCTACCTCGATGCCCGGCACGAGGAGTGGCTCGGCTTGTACCGGGCCCGCGTGGAACAGGCCCGGGGGCCGCGTGAGGGCGTACTGGCGGTCTTCGACGCGTACGCCGATCACGCGGCCTGCGCCTACGAGCACGGGTTCCGGGGCTGCGGTCTGCTCAACGCCGCCGCCGAGCTCCCGGCCGGCGACGAAGGCCGGGCCGTGGTCCGCGCCCACAAGGAGGGCGTCGAAAGCCTGATCGTCGGCCATCTGGAGGAGCTGCTGCCCGACCGCCCCGACGAGGCGGGGGCGATGGCGGAGCACCTCGCCTTCCTGCTGGAGGGCGCGATGGCCCGCGCAGGCCTTGAGGGCGACGGCACCCGTGTCCAGCACGCCCGCTCAATGGCCGCTGCCCTGCTGGACCGGCTGTGAGCCGCGTCGGCCACGGCCGGTCTGCGGGCACGGGGGCCATGTGCGTCCTCGTCGCCTCCGTGCTGTGGGGCACGACGGGCACGGCCGCCACCCTCGCCCCCGACGTGGGCCCGCTCGCAATCGGCGCCGTAGCCATGGGCCTCGGTGGACTGCTCCAAGCCCTCATCGCGGCCCCGCAGATCAGCCGTCACGCATCCCGGCTGCGCGACCAGCGCGGAACCGTCCTGCTCGGCGCCGCCTCGGTGGCGGTCTACCCCCTGGCGTTCTACAGCTCCATGCACCTGGCCGGAGTCGCCGTTGGCACCGTCGTGTCCATCGGCACCGCCCCGCTCGCCTCCGCCTTGATCGAACGCACCGTGGACGGCCGCCGGCTCACCCGCCGCTGGACGGCAGCGGCCACCCTGGGCCTGCTCGGCACCATCCTGCTGTGCGTCGCCGAAGCCGCCGACGGCACGAGGCAGACGTCCGTGTCGAACACGCTGCTCGGCATCGTCTTCGGCCTCGTCGCCGCGGCCACATACGCTCTCTACTCCTGGGCGGCCCACCGGCTCATCACCCGCCACATCCCCTCCCGCGCGGCGATGGGCGCCGTCTTCGGCCTCGGCGGTCTGCTCCTCCTGCCCGTCCTGGTAGCCACCGGCGCACCGCTCGTCGCCTCCTGGTCCAACGCCGCCGTCGGCGCCTACATGTCACTGGTCCCCATGTTCGCCGGCTACATCCTCTTCGGCTGGGGACTCGCACACGTACCCGCCAGCACCGCCACCACCCTGTCCCTCCTCGAACCGGCCGTCGCGGCAGTCCTCGCCGTCGTGGTTGTCGGCGAACGCCTCCCCTCCGCCGGCTGGCTGGGCATCGCCCTCGTCGGCGCCTGCCTTGCCGTCCTCACCACCCCCACACCTGCCCGCCGCCGCTCACACCAACAGCTGCGGAACCCCGCAAGGGCGGCACCCGGCGGCCAGCGTCGGGCGCGCCGTCACCGACCGCTGGAACGTAGTGACTCCAGCAGGCGCTGAAGGTCACTGGGCCAGGACCATCGAGCACTCCCCCGGTTGAATCGGCCACCGCGTTTTCCGGTCCCAGAAGCTCCTCGACTCCATCCAAACCGTTCTCAGATGGATCGAGCAGCGCATACCAACGGGCGACGTCTCGCGCCCGTGATCTGCCACAGAGGTCGCTCGCTCACGACGGCCGTGAGAGCCGTTCATGCGTTCGGGCGTGATAGGTAGTCCGGGAGTTCGGTGAGCCGTTCGACGCGGAGAACCGTCTCGTCCGCCGTCGGCGATGGCCCACCGGTGACGAAGTCGATGCCGCGGTCCAGCCAGATGCCGGTGAGCCCGGCGAGGGCGGCTGCTTTCACATCGCTTTCCAGCATGTCGCCCACGTTGACCGCCTGCACGGGATCCGTCCGCATCCGTCGGCAGGCGGCGGCGTAGGCGACGGGCTTGGCCGCACCGAGCTCGGTCGGGGTCAGGACGGCTTCGAAGTATTCGAGAAGGCCGAAGCGGGCGAGCTTGGCGCGCTGCTGCTCGGGGTTCCCGTTGGTGAGAACAGCCAGACGCGGTCCTCGGGGAAGCCGTTTCAGGCTCTCCAGGCATGGCTGCACGTCGGGATAGCACCGCCAGGACTGCTCGAACACGGTGAGGTAACGCTCGGCGATCCAGGCGTCCAGAAGGCCGGGACTTCCAGGAACCGGCTCACCGAGCATCGGCAGGAACGAACGGAGCCTGCGTCGGTGGTGCTCAGCGAAGGAGCACTGACCGGCCAGGTACTCCCGCATGTGGCGCGCCTCCAGCGTCCACCACAATGTCACCAGCTCCTCCGGTGGAGCCGTCACGTTCGGCGCGGCACGGACGATCTGGCCGATCGCTTCCAGGACCGCGCTTCGATGATCGACCAGCGTGCCGTCCAGATCGAAGAAGATCACATCAGCCATAGGTTGATCATCTCGTGGCGTCCGATCCCGCCGCCAGTGGTTTCCGGTTCCGTGACAACAGGCTGGCCCCGCCGCTCAGCCGCCGGGGCCCTGCGGATAGGTGTGGACGATGTACCCCAAGCGGGCTGCGCCTACTGCCAGGAAGATCAGTGACGGCGCCAGCCACCAGCGACTCAGGGCCTCCCGCCGCACGGGGACAAGGGCGAACAGGGAGGTGCTGACGCCGAGCGTGATCAGCAGCGCTGACGCGAACTCGATCCCTGTCAGGGTGTGTTCGTCCCAGGCTCCTTGCGGCTGAGCCATAAGGGCGCCGTAGGTGACGTAGGCGTTGAGGAGGTTGGCGAGGATGAGGGCCACTGCCCATGGCCCTCGGTGCAGGCCGGTCACTCCAGGGCGCTCCTCGCGTCGTCCAGATTCTGTCGAAACCACAGCCGTAGGCCCGGTTACCGTCATCCTGCCAATAGGGGCCACCGTTGTGGAGGTGAGCCAGCTGCGGCAGACCGGTGCGAGGCGCGATGCACTCGTTCGCGTCCGCCATCCATGTCGTCGCCCTGTGTGAGCACCTCGGCCCTCCGCATGGCTCAGGCTTCGAGAGGGCGAAGCTACCAGTGACCACGATTCGGTGAAATCGATCAGCTGCGCAGTGCGCCGGCGCTCACCCTCGCCGCCCGGCCCTTGCTCGCCACGGCGTTGGCACTCCGGGGCCCTGCACGAGTGAAAAGGGGCTGAGGTGCGAACCCGGCCCGTGCTTACATGGCGTCATGGTGTCTGCTGAGCGCTTGCTTGCCTTCGCTGCTATGTCGTTGCTGCTGATCGTCATCCCAGGGCCCAGTGTGCTGTTCGTGATCGGGCGGGCATTGGCGCAAGGGCGGCGCGCCGCGCTGACCACGGTTGTGGGGAACACGTTGGGCGCCTATGTGCTGATCGTGGCCGTGGCTCTTGGGATCGGGTCGGTCGTGGAACGCTCCATCCTTGTCTTCACGGTGCTGAAACTGTCCGGTGCTGCCTACTTGGTGTATCTGGGCGTAAAGGCGTGGCGGCAACGTGCCTCGTTGCAGGCCGCGTTCACCACTGACAAGGCCACGCAGGGTGGCATGCACACGTTGTGGGAAGGGTTCGCCGTCGGTGTGGCCAACCCCAAGACCATTGTGTTCTTCGCCGCTGTACTGCCACAGTTCGTCGACCGCGCCCAAGGGCACGTCATGGTTCAGATGCTGCTGCTCGGGCTGGTCTTCAACATCATCGCAGTGGCCTCCGACAGCCTGTGGGGACTGATCGCGGCAACCGGACGGGAGTGGTTTGCCCGCTCACCTCAGCGGCTCTCTCTGGTGGGAGGAGTCGGCGGGCTCACGATGATCGGCCTCGGTGTCACCGTCGCTGTGACAGGACGCAAGGACTGATCTCCCACCAGAGAGGCGACCGGGACAGCCGGCGGCGCGTTCGGCCTGCGCTTTGGCGTGGGCGAGACAGCAGGACTCGTTGCCGCTCTGGACGACGCCACTGAAGCTCGGCCGGTCACGTCGGCCGCGCAGAGCCACGGATCCGGCGCGGGGAACGTGGATGCAGTCCTGCAAGCGGTGCACCCTCGCCCATTCGGCCCCTCAAGGGGCAAGCTCGGGGCCCACGGACAGAGGGCGCTGCGCACTCGGCTCGCAAGTCGTCTGCGTTTGCGCCGCTGTACGGGCCCAGGTCCGGGCCTCGTCCACGTCCTGAGTGGCCGTGGTGGGGCAGCCCCAGAGCTTCTCGCCGCTGTGGATCGCGTTGACGCGTTCAGCGAGGATGTCGGCCGGTGCCACGAAGGCGAGACCGCGGCAGTACGTCGTAAGGGCGGTGCGGAGCGCCTTGAGCGCGCGGACGCGGTCCGTGGCGTTTTCGTCGCCGGGGGCCGGGGGTCGCTCCGGCGGGGCCGGCATGAGGAGGACCGCGGCGAACGGTTCGGCCCGGTCTGTGAGGGCCCTCAGTTCCCGAAGTATCAGGTCCTGGGCATCCCGCATCGGCAGGCCCGTCGCGTCAATTTCCCGTATGTCCGTCACGGCCGGAGCCTAACAGCATTAGTGACCGGCGGTCGCTAATTGGCCCGCATACACATACCCTTGCCCCGATGAAGAAGACCGGAAGCGGGCCAGGACGGCCCGCAAGGCTGAGCCGCGAGCGAATCGTCGACGCGGCGCTCCAGGGCGACGTCGAGACGCTCACCATGCGGGAGTTGGCGTCGCGGCTCGGCGTCTCGCACTCGTCGCTCTACCGGTGGGTGCCCGATCGCGACGGGGTACTCGACCTGGTCAGCGCGGCCATGGTCGAGCGGGTGCTGCCGGCGGGCGAGCCGGGCGCCGACGACTGGCGGGAGTGGCTGACCCGGCTCGCGTGGGCGATGCACAACGAGTTCTCGGCCGTGCCCGGGTACGCCGCCCACGTGGCGCGGCCCCACCGCCATCACGCCGAGTCCTTCGGGCGCCTGCGCGACAAGGTCATGGCCGCCTTCCGCGCGGCGGGCGCCGACGCGGAACAGGCCGAACAGAGCTGGTACGTCTTCGGGCTCGGAGTGGCACAGTGGCTCGGCGCTGCGGGCGGCGGCCATCAGGGGCTCGGGTCCGCCGCGCCACGGTTCGACCTGTTCCTCGACGTCCTGCTGCGCGGGCTGCCGACCCGTATGCCTGTCGAGCACGACAGCCCCTGATCGGAGAACGCCGAGGGGCACGCGCCGGCCTTCCGGTCCCTCCGTGCGCTGAGCAAGCCCGTGCCGCCTTCCCTCAGCCAAGGAAGCCGTGTACTGCGCCTCATGGGCCTGCCAGGCAACGGATACAGCAGGACCGCAGGACCGCAGGACCGCAGGCCACCGCTGCGGCAGGGCGAACTTCGGTCGAGCGGGCGCTGGATTCCCGGTCCGGCGGTGTTCACTGCGTCCGGACGGCTGCAATCGGGCAGCGTCCGGCCTCGTCCGTACGGGTCGCCTCGCTCACCCCTTCGGCACAGTCACGCGGCGTTCCGGCAATAGGGCAGAGAAGGTGGGCCTGCCGGGGAGGCGGGAGGCGGCGTCGCGTGGTGCGGCGAAAGGATCAGTCCTACAGCGGAGGGCAGGGCATTCATGCCGGGACCGAAACGACAGCCGCGCGTTCCCCGTCGCCGGGGTGACCGGGGGGCGACGGACCAGATGCTGCGGACGCTGCTGCGGCGCCGCAAGAAGGCCTATGCCGCCGAGGACGTAACGGTCACAGATCCGCCGAAGGTGCGTCGTGCCGTAACTGCGGCGGCGCTCGGCAACACCATGGAATGGTTCGACTTCGGTGTCTACGCCTACCTCGCGGGCACCCTCGGCAAGGTCTTCTTCCCGTCGAGTTCGCCGGGCGCGCAGGTGGTGTCGACCTTCGCGACCTTCGCCGCCGCCTTCCTCGTACGTCCGCTCGGTGGACTGGTGTTCGGCCCGCTCGGTGACCGAGTGGGGCGCCAGAAGGTACTGGCGATCACCATGATCATGATGGCGGCGAGCACTTTCGCCGTCGGTTTCCTTCCTTCTTACGCCACGATCGGTTTCGCCGCTCCGTTGCTGCTCCTGGTGTGCCGTCTCGTTCAGGGCTTCTCCACCGGTGGCGAGTACGCGGGTGCCACGACGTACATCGCGGAGTACGCACCGGACAGACGCCGGGGCTTCCTCGGCAGTTGGCTGGACTTCGGGACCTTCATCGGCTATTCGCTGGGCTCCGGCCTGGTGACCGTGCTGACCGCGACGATCGGTACGGACGGGCTGACGGACTGGGGGTGGCGCATCCCGTTCTTCGTCGCGGGACCGCTCGGTCTGATCGGTCTCTACATGCGGCTGAAGCTGGAGGAGACCCCCATCTTCCAGCGCGAGGAGGCAGCGCAGGCCGAGGCCCTGTCCGAGGGCGACCCCGTCGAACAGGCACGTCAGTCCGGCAAAGGCCGGCTCAAGGAGATCTTCACCGGGCACTGGGAGGCGGTGCTCATCTGCATGGGCCTCGTGCTGCTCTACAACGTCACGAACTACATGGTCACCTCCTACCTGCCCACCTACATGTCCGGGACGCTCGGCGAGCCGGAGACGAGTTCCCAGCTCCTGGTCCTCGGAACCATGCTGCTCGTGGTACTGACCATCACGTTGGTCGGCAGATCCTCGGACCGCTGGGGCCGGCGCCCGGTCTTCATGGCAGGCAGCGCCGCGCTCATCGTGTTCGCGATCCCGGCCTTCCTGCTCATCCGGGAGCGCGGCATCCTGCTGCCGGCGATCGGCTGCGGAATGCTCGGGCTGCTGCTCGTCTGCTTCGCCGGGACGTCCGCCTCGACGCTCCCGGCGCTGTTCCCGACGCGCATCCGCTACGGCGCGCTGTCGATCGCCTTCAACATCTCCGTGTCGTTGTTCGGCGGGACCACACCGCTGTTCACCTCCGCCCTCGTGGAAGCGACCGGCAACGAGATGATCCCGGCGTACTACCTGATGGTCGCAGGCCTCATCGGACTCGTCTCCACCTTCTTCCTGCACGAGACGGCGGGCAAGCCGCTGCGCGGCTCCGGGCCTATGGTGGAAACCCCGGAACAGGCTCGTGTCCTCGTCGCACGAAGCAGGACACGAGCGGGCCGGCAGGCGCGTGATGTGTGGATCCGGATGCGGCATCCATGGGGCGGTGACGAGCCGAAGCGCTGAGCGCTGAGCGCTGAGGGCTGAGGGCTGAGGGCTGAGGGCTGAGGGCTGCCAGAGAATCGCCGGGCGAGGCCCCGAGTACCAAGGATCTACGGAGGAGACGGCCCGGTCCGGGCAACGGC
>NZ_JBHWZS010000133.1:0-21760 GCF_042728155.1 Streptomyces sp. NPDC060209 | reverse complement strand
CCACCCCACCCTTCTCGTCCTCTTGACGATATTCATCGACACCCATTATCGTCGTCATGACGAGAAAGAGGGGGTCCCGACATGGCAGACATCACCCGTCGCTTCGGCTGGCGGCACCTGCGCTCCGCGCCCACCGCCCACATCCGCCACCAGAAGCGGGGCCGGCTCACCCACGACGGCCCCGGACTGAGCTTCTGGTACCGCTCGCTCTCCGCGGCACTCTCCGAGGTCCCCGTCGACGACCGGGAGCTGGCGATGGCGTTCCACGCCCGTACGGCCGACTTCCAGGACGTCACCGTGCAGGCCACGGTCACCTACCGGATCAGCGACCCCGCCGAGGCCGCCGCCCGGCTCGACTTCTCGGTCGACCCCGACACCGGGATCTGGCGCGGTGCGCCCCTGGAGCAGATCGCCACCCTGCTCACCGAGACCGCGCAGCAGCACACCCTGGACGTCCTGGCCCGCACCCCTCTCGCCGCCGCCCTCGTGGACGGGGTCGCCACTGTGCGGGAGCGGGTCGCCACCGGGCTCGCGACCGAGCCACGGCTGCCCGCCACCGGCATCGACGTGGTCGCCGTACGCGTCGTCGCGATCCGCCCAGAGGCGGAGGTCGAGCGCGCCCTGCGCACCCCGGCCAGGGAGCAGATCCAGCAGGAGGCCGACCGGTCGGTGTACGAACGCCGGGCGGTCGCGGTCGAGCGCGAGCGCACCATCGCCGAGAACGAGCTCGCCAGCAAGATCGAGCTCGCACGCCGCGAGGAGCAGCTGGTCGACCAGCGCGGCACCAACGCCCGCCGCGAGGCCGAGGAGAAGTCGGCGGCCGACGGAGTGCGTACGGCTGCCGAGGCCGCCCGCACCGTGCGACTGGCCCGCGCGGAGGCGGAGGCCGCACGCGACGTCGGGGCAGCACGCGCCGAGGCGCAGGCGGCCTGGCTGCGGGCGCACGCGGACGTCGACCCCGGCACGCTGCACGCGCTGGCCGCGACACGGCTGGCCGAGAATCTGCCCCGGATCGACAGCCTCACCCTCTCCCCCGACGTCCTGACGGGCCTGCTCGCCAGGCTCGGCAGGCCGGAGCCGGAGGCGCGGGCGTGAGTCTGGCCCCCCGGGCGGTCCTGGTCCACCGCACGACCGAGTACGAGGAGCTGCTTGCGCGGCACGGGACCCACGGGCAGGCCGCTTTCGTGCTGGCAGGACGTGGCCGGTCCATCGAGGAAGTGGCCGGCCGCCACCGGCGCAACGAACAGGCGCTCACCGAGGTGGCGGCCGCCGTGCCGTTGCGATGGCGGCGGACCCGGGTGGAGCGGGCCGACCTCGACCGCTTCCTGTTCGGGCCCGAGGACGTGGTGGTCGTGGCCGGGCAGGACGGACTGGTCGCCAACGTCGCGAAGTACCTGTCCGGCCAGCCGGTGGTAGGCATCGACACCGACCCGGGCCGCAACCCCGGAGTCCTCGTACGCCACCGGGCCCGTGACACGGCGGCACTGTGCCGGGCCGCCGTGTCACCCGGCGGACGGGTGGACGCCCTGACGATGACCGAGGCCGTCGCCGACGACACGCAGCGACTGCTCGCCCTCAACGAGATCTACCTGGGGCCGCCCGGCCATCAGACCGCCCGCTACCGCATCGGCCCCGACGACGCCACGTCCGCCGGCGAGTGCCAGGCGTCCTCGGGCGTCCTGGTCGGCACCGGCACGGGCTCCACCGGCTGGCTGCGCTCCCTCTGGCTCGAGCGGGGCAGCCCGCTGCGGCTGCCGGCCCCCTCGGATCCGCGACTGGTCTGGTTCGTGCGCGAGGCCTGGCCCTCACCGGCCACCGGAACCTCTTTGGTCGCGGGCGAACTGGGGCTCCGGGACGGCCTCAGGCTCACCGTCGAGTCGGACCGGATGGTGGTGTTCGGCGACGGGATGGAGTCCGACGCACTGGAGTTGACGTGGGGTCAGTCCATTCGGCTCGGTATCTCGGGCACCACCCTCAACCTGGTGGCGTGACCACCGTGTGAGGATGGCGGAGCCCGTGGGACCCCGTATCCGACCAGCCGGGAGCAGAGCAGCGATGACCACCGATCCCGTGAACGCCCCGCCCCGGAACACCCGCCCGCCGCTCGCCCAGGCCGCCTTCGGGGTGGGGGTCGTCGTACAGGACGAGGAGGGCAGGATCCTGCTCGGCAGGCACCGGGGCGGCACCTGGGAGCTGCCCGGCGGCAAGGTCGACCCGACGCACGAGTCGGTCGCGGCCGCCGCCGCCCGCGAGCTGCGCGAGGAGACGGGACTGCGGGTGCCGGTGGACGCCGTGAACGTCTTCGCGATGGTGCACGACGTGGTGGGCGGCATCAACCGGATCAGCATGGCCGCACTGGTGAGGGTGGAGTCCGCGACCCCCCAGGTCACCGAACCGCACCTCATCAGCGCGTGGCGGTGGATCGCACCCGAGGAGCTGCCGAGCCCCCTGTTCGACCCGTCGGCCCAGATCCTGGCCGTCTGGCGCCCGGATCTCACCATCGAGCATCCGGCTGCCCACCATCTGCGGATCACTGCACCCTGAACTCTGACCTAGATCTATTAATCATTTGCCTAGGCCTCATAGGCAGAGTTAGCGTCGATGTCATGAGAGCCGTCAGTGAGCAGGACATCCGAGCGTCGTTCGTCAACTGTTCCAAGGGAGAGGCGAAGCGTCTGCCGATGCCCCGCGACCTGGAGGAGCGCCGCTGGGACGATCTGGACTTCCTGGGCTGGCGTGACCTCTCGGCTCCGGACCGGAGCTACATCGTCACCGAGCTGCGCGGCGAGCTCACCGGCGTCACGCTGCGCTTCCCGTCCCAGCAGCGCGGCTTCCTGCACCGCAGCATGTGTTCGGTCTGCCTGACCACGCATCCGGGCAGCGGGGTGTCCCTGATGACCGCCCGGAAGCGGGGACAGGCGGGCAGGGACGGCAATTCGGTGGGCATCTATCTCTGCACCGACCTCGACTGCTCGCTGTACGTACGCGGCAGGAAGACCCCGGCCCCCGGCGGGCGCTTCGAGGAGTCGCTGACCGTCGAGCAGCAGGTCGAGCGGACCAGGGGCAAGCTCTCCGCGTTCCTTGACCTGCTCGCAGCCTGAACCGCCAGAAATGCGGCGCGGCACGGACGGACGTATGAATAAGGGACCATCCGTGCGATCGGAGTAGGCCCATGGACGACTATCCGCTCCTGAACCTCTTCCTGACCATGATGTACGTGTTCCTGTGGGTGCTGTGGTTCTTCCTGCTCTTCAAGGTGGTCACGGACATCTTCCAGGACCATTCCCTGAGCGGCTGGGCCAAGGCGGCATGGGTGATCTTCGTCATCGTGCTGCCCTACGTGGGCGTGCTCGTCTACCTCATCGCCCGCGGCAAGGGGATGGGGCGGCGTGAGGCCAAGCAGGCGGAGGACCGCGAAGCGGCCTTCCGGCAGTACGTGAAGCAGGCGGCCCGCGACGAAGGGGGCGCGGGGACCGGCAGCGGCCACGTGTCCGACCTCGCCAAACTCTCCGAGCTGAAGGAGAAGGGCCACCTCAGCCAGGAGGAGTACGAGAAGGCCAAGGAGAAGCTGCTCGCCTGACCGGTCTTCCCTCCCGCCCAGGTCGTCGACCCGGGCGGGAGAGCCACGCCGGGGCACGGCACGTCGGGCGGGACGCCCGGCCCGCCCCCGGCCGCCGACCCGTCAGCCCAGCCGGACCGGTGCGGGGGTTTCCCTCAGCGCCTCGACGACGCTCTCGACGTGCGCCCGCGCGGCCGCCTCGGCCGCGTCGGGATCACCGGCGACGACGGCGTCGATGATCGCCAGATGCTGCGGCAGCGACTGTGCCGGACGGCCGGGGCGCAGCGCGAGACGGAACTGGTAGCGCACCATCTGGCCGTTCATCCGCTCGAGAAGGGCCTGCGCCACCTTCTGGTCGCTGACCTCGCCGATGCACTCGTGCAGCCGGCGGTTCAGTACCGAGTAGGCGTCCGGGTCGCCGTCCGCCACGGCCCGGCTCATGGCCGCACCGATGTCCTTGAGTTCCTGGCGCACCTCGTCCGAGGCGTACTCCGCCGCCCGACGGGCACACAGCCCTTCCAGCAGGGCGCGGCACTCGGTGATCTGGACCGCCTCCTCGACGGAGATCACGCGCACCCGCGCCCCGCGGCGGGGAATCAGCTCCACCAGGCCCTCGGCGGCCAGGTCCTGCAGCGCCTCACGCACCGAGCTCCGCGTCGCCCGGAAGACCTCGGACAACTCCTGCTCGACCAGGCGCTGCCCCGGCACCATGTCGCCCGCGGCGAGCGCCTCCCTGATACCGCTGGAGACCGCGCTTCGGCCTGTCCGGCCGGTGGCCTGATTCGACGTCACCCCTCCGCCTTCCGTACTTCGTCGGGACGTACCCATGGCCGCGCCGATCGGGCCGCGGCATCAGTGATGATGCCCGAAACTTTCTCGTCAGGCATATTGTCAACAATTTCATCGACGGTTACGGTGGCGTGGCAGCCGGCCGGGCGATACGGGTCGGAGAGCAGCCCTGCGGCCAGGTACACGCAGGCAAACACGCAGGCACTTCGAACAGGAACAGCGATGATCATCGACTGCCACGGCCACTACACGACGGCCCCGCCCGCGCTGGAGGCCTGGCGGAACCAGCAGATCGCGGCTCTCGGGGATCCGTCCGCCTCCCCGCAGAGAGCCGATCTGAAGATCAGCGACGACGAGCTGCGCGAGAGCGTCGAGTCGAACCAGCTGCGGCTGATGGACGAGCGCGGCATCGACATGACGGTCTTCTCGCCGCGGGCGTCCTTCATGGCCCATCACGTGGGTGATTTCAGCACCTCCTCCGAGTGGGCGGCCATCTGCAACGAGCTGTGCTTCCGTGTCAGCCGGCTCTATCCGGAACGCTTCGTCCCGGCCGCCATGCTCCCGCAGTCGCCGGGCGTCGACCCCGCGACCTGCATACCGGAACTCACCAGGTGCGTCGAGGAGTACGGCGCCGTCGCGCTGAATCTCAACCCGGACCCCTCCGGGGGGCATTGGACCGCCCCGCCTCTCACCGACCGCTCCTGGTACCCCCTGTACGAGAAGATGGCCGAGTACGACGTCCCGGCGATGGTCCACGTCAGCACCAGCGTGAACCCCGCTTTCCACACGACGGGGGCGCACTACCTGAACGCGGACACCACCGCCTTCATGCAGCTCGTGCAGGGGGACCTGTTCACGGACTTCCCCACGCTCCGGCTGATCATTCCCCACGGCGGCGGCGCCGTCCCCTACCACTGGGGCAGGTTCCGCGGCCTGGCCATGGCGCTCGGGAAGCCGCCGCTGGAGGAGCACGTGCTGGGCAACGTCTTCTTCGACACGTGCGTGTACCACCAGCCGGGTTCGGACCTCCTCTTCGACGTCGTCCCCACCCGGAACATCCTCTTCGCCTCGGAGATGATCGGCGCCGTCCGTGACATCGACCCCCGGACCGGCCATCACTTCGACGACACGCGCCGCTACGCCGAGGCCGCCGGGCTGTCCCCGGACGGACTGGCCGACATCCAGGAGCACAACGCGCGCTCCGTGTACCCGCGCCTGGACGCCCTGCTGAAGCGTCAGGGCCGCTGAACCCCGCGGAAGGAAGTGAGCACAGCCATGCACGAACTCGGAGTGGTCCACCGCACCGTCGTACGACCTGACCGTTCGGACATCGAGGCCCTGAAGCCCTTCGGTGTCAGCACCATCCATGAGGCCATGGGCCGCACCGGACTGATGCGCCCCTACATCCGTCCCGTCTATCCGGGGGCGACGTTCCGCGGCACCGCGGTCACCGTGCTGCTGCAGCCGGGCGACAACTGGATGCTGCATGTGGCCGTGGAGCAGCTGCAGCCGGGAGACATCCTCGTCGCGGCCTGCACCACCGAGTGCGAGGACGGCTTCTTCGGCGAGCTGCTCGCCACATCGGTGCGCGCCCGGGGTGGCGTGGGCCTCGTCATCGACGGCGGATGCCGTGACGTCGCCGAACTGCAGGAGATGGACTTCCCCGTCTTCAGCCGTGCCGTCAACTCCAAGGGGACCGTCAAGGCGACCCTCGGCTCGGTGAACGTGCCCGTCGTGTGCGCCAACGCGCTGGTGCACCCGGGCGATGTGGTGGTGGCGGACGCGGACGGCGTGGTCGTCGTGCCCGCCGGCCGGGTCGCCGAGGCCGCCGACTCCTCCCGCCGCCGGGAGGACAACGAGGAGAGCAAGCGCCGCCGCCTCGCCGCGGGAGAGCTCGGCCTCGACATGTACGGCATGCGCGGACCGCTCGAGGCCGCGGGTCTGCGCTACATCGACTGAACGAGGGCGCGGGGACGGTGAGCGGACGCGGGCGAGCCCGCCCGGTCCGCCGTCCCCGCGTACCCGGGTGCACCCCACGCGCCCTTGCGCCGGGACGGACACGCGCCCCCGCACCCTCCCCCCATGAACCACGAGGAGACTTCATGAGTGCGCCTTCCCCCAGGACTCCGGGCTGGCTGGACTGGTACCGGGATCCGTCCGTACCGGCGTTCCGGCTTCCGGCGGGCACCGTCGACGCCCACTGCCACGTGTTCGGGCCGCAGGCCGAATTCCCCTTCGCCCCGGAGCGCAAGTACACGCCGTGCGACGCCGGAAAGAGCGAACTCGCCGCGCTGCACGGTCATCTGGGCGTCAGCCGCGCCGTCGTCGTCCAGGCCACCTGCCACGGCGCGGACAACACCGCCATGACCGATGCGGTCCGCGCGGCCGGTGACCGGGCACGCGGCATCGCCACCGTCCGTCCCGGCGTCTCCGACGCCGAACTGCGCGCGCTGGACGCGGCAGGGGTGCGCGGGGTGCGCTTCAACTTCCTTCGCCGTCTGGTCAACACCTCCCCGAAGGAGGACCTGGCCACGATCGCCGAGAAGGTCGCTCCGCTGGGCTGGCACATCGTGCTCTACTTCGAGAGCGCTGATCTTCCCGAGCTGGAAGGATTCTTCGCCTCCCTGCCCACGCCACTCGTGGTGGACCACATGGGCCGGCCCGATGTGACTCTGCCGGTGGACGGCCCCCAGTTCACCCGCTTCCTCCGCTTCGTCGACTCCAACGACGTGTGGGTGAAGGTGACCTGCCCGGAGCGCCTCAGCGTGACCGGTCCCACCGCTCTCGACGGCGAGAAGCACGCCTACGCCGATGTGGTGACCTTCGGCCGCCGCGTGGTGGAGGAGTTCGGGGACCGGGTCCTGTGGGGCACCGACTGGCCGCACCCCAATCTCACCGGCCACATGCCCGACGACGGGCTCCTGGTCGACTACGTACCGCAGGTCGCGGTCACCCCCGAGCAGCAGCGCCGGCTCCTCGTCGACAACCCGATGAGCCTGTACTGGCCCGGCGAAGGCGTCTGACTCCCTCCCCACCCGCACCCGCACTCCGACAGGGACCGTCCCCATGCAGCACGCCAATGCGGCGAACCGGCTGGACCGGCTGCCGATCTCCCGCTTCCACAAGACCACCCTGCTGGCCGTCGCCTTCGCGTACTTCTTCGAGTTCGCGGACATCAACAGCTTCGCGACGACGGCTCCGAAGCTCATCGACCTCTGGGGCGTGACGGTCGATCAGGTCGCCTACGTGACCTCACTGTCGTTCGTCGGCATGTTCATCGGCTCCATCGCCGCGGGAGCCGTCGCCGACCGGTGGGGCCGTAAGAAGACCCTGCTCCGCACCACCTTGTTCTTCGGCTTCTTCTCGTTCGTCTCGGTGTTCTCGTGGGACGTCGTCTCACTGGGCGTCTTCCGGGTGCTCACCTCAGCGGGCCTGTCGGCGATGACCGTCGTGGCGGTCATCTACGTCAACGAGATGTATCCGGCCGCCGTCCGCGGCAAGTACCAGGCGTACGCCATGGTCATCGGCATCTGCGGTACGCCGGCCACCAACCTGATCGCCAGTCTCGTCGTCCCGCTCAGCGACTGGTCCTGGCGGCTGGTGTACCTGTGGGGTGCGCTCGGCGTCCTCCTCGTGCTGTTCTCCAAGCACCTCAAGGAGTCGCCCCGCTGGCACGAGAGCAAGGGGGACCACGCCGCGGCCGACGCGGTGCTGCGTGAGATCGAGTCCTCGGTGACCGCCGAGAAGGGGCCGCTGGCCGAACCGGCGGAGCCCGTCGAGGAGCCCCCGGCGGTCAAGGCACCCGCGCGTCTCCTGCTGCAGAAGAGGTACCTCGCACCGACGCTCCTGCTCACCGTCCTGTGGGTGACCCAGACCATCGGCTTCTTCGGCTACTCGAGCTGGGCGCCCACCCTGCTGGCCAAGGAGGGCTTCAGCGTCGAGAAGTCCGTCTTCTACGTCGCTCTCACCACGGTCGGCGCACCCCTCGGTTCCTTCCTGGCCTCCCTGGTCACCGACCGGTTCGAGCGCAAGTGGTGTCTCGTCGCCTTCGGCACGGTCATCGCGCTGTGCGGTCTGCTGTACGGGCTGACCTTCGACCCGGTCCTGATCGTGGTCTTCGGCTTCCTGGTGAACCTCTTCGAGCGCGGCTACACCGCCCTCGCGTACGCCTACTCCCCCGAGCTCTTCGACACCCGGAGCCGCTCCCTGGGGACGGGCATCACCTACGGGATCGGCCGGCTGTCGAACGCCGCGGGCCCACTGATCATCGCGGCCCTCTACAACCGCACCGGCTACCAGAGCGTCTTCTATTTCATCGCCGGCGCCTGGATGGTGGGCGCCGTGGCCCTGGCCGTCTTCGGCCCCCGCACCCGGCCGCACCGTCCGGCCGTGCGGAAGCCGAAGGCCGTCACGTCCGCTTCGTGAGCCGCCGGGCCCTGGGCACCACGACCGGTGAGGCGTCGCCCGGTGCGCGGAGTATGTCCGCGTCCAGACCGTAGAGCTCCTTCACCAGCGCCTCGTCGACCGTCCCGGCCGGCTCGCCGCGGGCGACGACCCGCCCGTCCTTCATGGCCACGAGGAGATCGGCGTAGCGGGCGGCCGCCGCCAGGTCGTGCTGCACCATGACGACGGTGCGACCGGTGGCGGCGACCTCCCTCACCAGCTCCAGGACTTCCACGGCGTGACCGAGGTCGAGGGCGCTGGTGGGTTCGTCGAGCAGGATGACCGGGGTGTGCTGGGCGAGGACCATGGCGAGCCAGCAGCGCTGGCGCTGGCCGCCGGAGAGCCTGTCCAGGCGCTCGGCGGCCAGTTCCGTCGTTCCGGTGGCCTCGAGTGCGTCGCGTACGGCGTTCTCGTCCTCCTTGGACCACTGGCGCAGCAGGCCCTGCTGGGGGTGGCGGCCGTAGCGGACGAGCCCGGCCACCGTGACGGCCTCGGGTGCGCGCGGCGACTGGGGCAGCAGCGCGACACGATGGGCTGCCCGGCGCCGGCCGAGTTCCCAGATGTCCTCGCCGCCGACCCGGACGGTTCCCGACTCGGGGCGGTGCAGCCGCGCGACGGTACGCAACAGGGTCGACTTGCCGCAGCCGTTGGGGCCGACGATCGCGACGACCTGTCCGGCCGGGACCGTCAGGTCGACGTTCTCGACGACGGGACGGCCGGGGTATCCGGCGTGGAGCGCGCTGACTTCGAGACCGGGGGCGGTCTCGCGGGGTGCGTCGGTCATGGGGTCGGTCAAGCCTTTCCGGTGGCGCGGTCCGGGCGGAACAGGACCCAGAGCAGGAAGGGGCCGCCGAGGACGCTGGTGACGACACCGACGGGCAGTTCGACAGGTGCGGCGACGCGTCCCAGGGCGTCGGCCGCGGCTATCAGGGCCGCACCGGTCAGTGCGGAGCCGGTGATCGGGACCCGGGTGGGTCCGGCGATCCGCTGGGCCAGGATCGGGGCGGCGAGGGCGACGAAGGCGATGGGGCCGCCGACACCGACGGCCGTGCCCGCGAGGGCGACGGCGAGTGCGAGCGCGCCCGCGCGCAGTCGGCGCAGGTCGACGCCGAGCGAGGCCGCCACGTCGTCGTCGAAGCGCAGCAGCTGCAGCCGGTGGCCGACGGCCAGGGCGAGCGGAACCAGGAACAGCAGGACGAGTGCCAGCGGCGTACCGACGCCCCAGTCACGGCCGTTGAGGCTGCCGACGGCCCAGAGGAAGACGCCGCCCGCTGTGTTGTCGTTCTCGCGGGACATGATCAGGTCGCCCACCGCGCCGATGAACGTGGAGACGCCGATGCCGGTCACCAGGACGCGGTAACCGGCGCTCCCGGCTCCGCCCGCGCACAGGACGACGATCGCGGCGGCCGCGACGGCGCCGATCGGGCCGAGCCACCAGTCGCCGACCATTCCGGTGGTGGAACCCGCCGCGGCGGCGACGACGGCCGCCGTGGCACCGTCGTTGACACCGACCAGATCGGGGGTGGCGAGGCGGTTGCCCGCGAGTGTCTGGGTGAGGCAGCCGGCGATGCCGAGCGCGGCGCCGACCATGAGGCCGGCGAAGATCCGGGGCAGCCGGAAGTCCCGCACGATCATGACGGTCCCGGGGTCGCCCGTGCCGAGGAGTCCGGAGACGGTTTCCGACAGGCTCATTCCGGTCGAACTCGCCATCACGGCCAGGGCTACGAGCACGACGAGGACCGGCAGGAGGATCACGGCGGCGAGCGCACTGCGGCTCGGGAGGAGCCAGGAGAGCGTCCCGCCGCGCAACACCCTGCTGTCGGGGGGTGTCACGTCGGTGCCGCCGGCGTGCGGCGTGCCGCACCCGGCCGTCGGGACGCGTGGTGCGGTGTCTCCGGCCGCTTTCAGGTCGGTCATGCCTCGGCCCCCGCGGTGGAGAGACGGGAGGAGCGGGCGATCCAGACGAGCAGGGGACCGCCCACGAAGGCGAGCAGCACGCTGACCGGTGTCTCCCACGGGCGGATGACGATCCGGGCGAGGATGTCGGCCAGGATCATGATGTTCGCCGCGATCAGCGCGGACAGGACCAGTTGAGCCGTCATGCGCGGCCCGGTCAGCGCCCTCGCGGCGTACGGGGCCAGCAGGCCGAGGAAGGCGATGGGTCCGGCCACGGCGACCGCGCAGCCGGCGAGCAGCGAGACCGCTCCGGCGACCACGAGCCGGATCCGGCCCGGGTGGTGGCCGAGCGAGCGGGCGCCGTCGTCCCCGAGACCGAGAGCCGACAGCGGGCGGGCGCACCCGAGCGCGGTGAGGAGGCCGAGAGCCACCAGCGGCAGGAGGGGGACGAGATCGGAGATCTCGACTCCGGCGAGCGAGCCGATCGTCCAGTACCGGTAGGTGTCGAAGGTCGACTGCGTGCCGAGCAGGACGTAGGAGGTGCAGCCGTGGAAGGTGGCGCCCAGTGCGGATCCGGCCAGGACGAGACGCAGCGGTGAGCCCGCGGTGCGTCCCGATCCGGCGAAGAGCAGGACGACGGCGCTGGCAGCCATGCCGCCGACGAGTGCCCAGACCAGCAGCGCGCCCGGGGAGTCGGCGCCGAAGAAGGTGAGCCCGAGGACAACGGCGAAAGCGGCACCGGAGTTGACGCCCAGCAGGCCCGTCTCGGCCAGCGGGTTACGGGTGGCGGCCTGGAGCAGACAGCCGGCCGCGCCGAGGCAGGTGCCCACGAGGAGGGCGGCGAGTGTGCGCGGAAGGCGCACGTCCATGACGGCCAGTCGGATCTGGGCGTCCGCACGGGCGGTGGGGTCGCCGAGCAGGAAGTCCCAGGCGCGCCCGACGGGGCTTTCACCGGTGCCGACGACGAGGGAGAGCAGCACAAGGGCCACAAGGAGCAGCAGAAGTCCCGTGGTGACCCAGCGGGTTGGGTGCCCCTGGGCCGGGGGACCTTCGGATGGGCGGGATCCGGCTGATCTTGGCCGACCCTCTTGCGCTATCGACATAAGGTTAGCCTAACCTAAATGCACTCGTCCGATTCCGGCGGGTCATGGGCACACCTATGCCCTGAAGTGGCGCGATGTGTACCGCTTGTCTCCGGTTCAGGCTTCGGAGAGCGCCTGCCGGAACAGGATTCGTCTGATGTAAACGGAGATCCCAGGCCATGGCGCCGTATTCGTCCCCCTCGTCCCGCGGTATCGCACGTCCCGTCGTGTCGGCGACCCTGCTCACACTCTGCGCTCTCACCCTGAGCGCCTGCGGAGCCGAGGACAAAGCCGAATCCGCCGACGCGGGCGCCACAGCGACGACCCAGGTCACGGACGCGGCCGGGACGAAGGTGAAGATTCCGGCCACCCCGGAGCGCGTGGTCGCCCTCAGCGAGATGGACCTGGACGCCTCCCTCGCCCTGGGCGTCGAGCCGGTGGGCCTGACCGCGGGCCGCGGCCAGAAGGGCGCCCCCCAGTACCTGGCGGACCAGGCGAAGAGCATCCCGGTGGTGGGCGCCGTCACCGGCCCGGACATCGAGAAGGTCGTCCAGGCGAAGCCGGATGTGATCCTCGCCGGCCAGCTCGCCGACGAGCAGGTCCTCGCGCAGCTCCGGAAGATCGCGCCCACGGTCGTCACCATCGACAACACCAAGGACTGGAAGAAGGCCCTCCAGCTCACCGGCACGACGCTCGGCAGATCCAACGAGGCCGAGAAGTTCCTGGCCGACTACGAGACCAGGGCCGCGGCCCTCAGGACCGACCTCGGTGAGCAGGCCGGCGCGAAGGTGTCCGTCGCCCGCTACTCGGCCAAGGGCACCGCGGTCATGCAGCAGGGCGTCTTCATCAGCGACGTCCTGAAGGACCTCGGCTTCGAACGGCCGGGTATCCAGAACGACAAGGGCGAGGGCCACTCGACGCCGCTCAGCGACGAGAACCTCGAGGAGATCGACGGCGACTGGCTGTTCATCGGCTCCCTCGACGCCGGCACCGACGCCGACCTCCTCGGCCGGCTGGCGAAGAAGCCCGCCTACCAGCAGCTCGGCGCCGTGCGGGACAAGCACGCGACGGTCATCGACGGGACGAAGTGGACCAGCCTCGGTGGTGCGCAGGCAGCCGTCTCCGTGCTGGACGACATCCGGAAGGCCATGGTCAAGTGAGCCTCGAACAGGAACTCACCGGCCGGTTGGCCCTCGTGACGGGAGCGGGCCGCGGCATAGGCGAGGCGGTCGTACACGCCCTCGCCGGCCGGGGTGCGCGTGTCCTCGCCACCGACCTGGCCGCGGACGGCGTCACCGCACTGGAGAAGACGCACGACGGCCTGGTCAGCGCGCGCACGCTCGACGTCACGGACCCCACGGCGGTCGAGGACCTCGTCGCGGAGGCCGAGGGCACGCTCGGCCCGCTCGACATCGCGGTCAACGTGGCCGGGATCCTCAGTGGTTCGCCCGTCGCGGAACTGTCAGACGAGGAATGGGCGACCACCTTCGCCGTCAACACCCACGGGGTGTTCCATGTGTCACGGTCCGTCTCCCGCCGGATGACCGGGCGGGGTTCGGGCAGCATCGTCACCGTCGCCTCCAACGCCGCGGGCATCCCCCGTACGAACATGGCGGCGTACGCGGCCTCCAAGGCCGCGGCCGTGATGTTCACCAAGTGTCTCGGCCTCGAAGTGGCGCCCCGGGGCGTGCGGTGCAACACCGTCTCCCCCGGCTCGACCCTGACCGACATGCAGCGCGGCATGTGGACGGCCGGGGACGAGGACGCCTCCGCCCGCCGCGTCATCGAGGGGGACACGGCGGCTTACCGCACCGGTATCCCGCTCGGCCGGATCGCGGACCCCTCCGACATAGCGGACGCGGTCGCCTTCCTGGTGTCCGACCGCGCCCGGCACATCACCATGCACGACCTGTACGTCGACGGCGGAGCCACCCTGCGGGCCTGAACCCCGCCCCCTTCACCCTGTCGCAGCTCGAGCCATCCCCACTGGAGACCACCCATGTCTGCCTCTCTGCGCGTACCCACCGCTCCTCCCCCGATCGACTCCCCCGGTGCGGCGACCTCCCTGCTGGAGGCCTACCGGCCCGGCACGGACCGCTTTCTCGCCACGCCGCGGCACACCCTGCTCGCCTCCGGCACCTCGGCGCGGGTGCCCCACGACGCACGGCCCCTGCCCCTGCGGGTGCAGGAGGTCCTGGACGCCGCCCGCCGCGCGGGCGACCCCGCCCCGGTCGTCGTGGGCTCCGTACCGTTCGCACCCGACGGTGTGGCGGCCCTGGCCGTCCCGGAAACCGTCCGGTGGGCGACCGCCCTGCGCGCCGACCCGCTCATCGCCCTGCACGGCCCCGACGTGGAGAACGGCGACGAGTGGCAGATACGTGAAGTGCCCGCCGCCGAGGAGTACTCCGAGGCCGTTGCCGCCGCCGTGAAGCGGATGCGTGCCGGTGAGTTCGACAAGGTCGTCCTCGCCCGCACCCTGGAACTGACCTCCGGGCGTGACCTCGATCTTCCGGCCATGCTGAGCCGGCTGGCACGACGTGATCCGGACGGATACACCTTCGCCGTTCCCAGCGGTCCGGGCCGCACCCTCGTGGGTGCGAGCCCCGAGCTCCTCGTGGCCCGCCGGGGCGAACGGCTCGTCGCCAATCCGCTGGCCGGATCCGCGCAGCGCAGCAACGATCTGGCGGAGGACGTCCGCAGGGCCGCCGCCCTCCTGGATTCGCCGAAGGACCTCCACGAACACGCGGTCGTGGTCGACGCCATCCGCGAGGCACTCGCGCCGTTCTGCGTGCGCCTGGACGTGCCCGAACGTCCCACCCTCGTACGCACCGCCGCCATGTGGCACCTGTCGACGACCCTGACGGGCGAGCTGCGCGACCCCTCGTCCACCGCCCTGGACCTGGCGTCGGCCCTGCACCCCACTCCGGCGGTCTGCGGCACGCCGACCGATGTGGCCCGGCAGGTCATCGCGGATTCCGAGCCCTTCGACCGCGGCGCGTACACCGGCATGGTCGGCTGGCAGGACGCGGACGGAGACGGCGACTGGGTCGTGACCATCCGCTGTGCCGAGGCAGAGGGCCGCACCCTGCGGCTGTTCGCCGGGGCCGGCGTGGTGGCGGAGTCCTCGCCGGCCGCCGAGACGGCGGAGACCGGCGCCAAGTTCCGGACCTTCCTGAGCGCCGTGGGAGCCGCACTGTGACCGCCCTGAAGGCAGCTGACGCGCCCACCTGGCCGGACGCGTTCGCCGAGCGCTACCGCGCGGCGGGCCACTGGCGCGGGGAGACGTTCGGCGGTGTGCTGCGCGAGCGCGCCGCCGCCCACCCCGACCGCGTGGCGGTCGTCGATCCGGCCCCCGAACGCCGCGAGTGGACCTACGGGGAGCTGGACGAGCGGGCCTCGCGGCTTGCCGCCGGGTTCGCGGCGCGCGGCATCCGTCCGGGCGACCGGGTCGTCGTACAGCTCCCGAACATCGCCGAGTTCATCGAAGTCGTCTTCGCGCTCTTCCGCATCGGCGCACTGCCCGTGTACGCGCTGCCCGCGCACCGGGAGACGGAGATCGAGTACTTCTGCTCGTTCACCGAGGCCGTGGCCTACGTGGTTCCCGACCGGCACGCCGGCTTCGACCACCTCGCGCTCGCGTCGAAGATCAAGGGGCGCACGCCGAGCCTGAAGCACGTCTTCGTCGTCGGCCCGCCGGGCGAGCACACCGCTCTGTCGGAGGTGCCGTGCGCGCCCACGGAGACCGGATACGGACCGGAGCCGCACGACCTGGCGTTCCTTCAGCTGTCGGGCGGGACGACGGGTGTGCCCAAGCTCATCCCGCGTACGCACGACGACTACATCTATTCGCTGCGCGGGTCCAACGAGATCTGCGGCGTCGACGTTGACACCCGCTTCCTCGTCGTGCTCCCTGCCGCGCACAACTTCCCGATGAGCTCCCCGGGCTGGCTCGGAGCCCTGTACGCCGGGGGGACCGTGGTCCTGTGCCCCAGCCCGGACCCGGCGACGGCCTTCCCGCTCGTGGAACGCGAACGCGTCACGATGACCGGGATGGTGCCGCCCCTGGCACTGGTGTGGACGGAGGCCGGCCCCGGCACCGAGCACGATCTGTCGAGCCTGGACCTGATCCTCGTCGGCGGCGCCAAGTACAGCGAGGCGGCGGCCCGCCGACTGGAACCCGCTCTGGGGTGCCGGCTCATGCAGGTCTTCGGCATGGCCGAGGGGCTCGTCAACTACACGCGCCTGGACGACGACCACGAGACGGTGGTCACCACCCAGGGCCTCCCGATCTCCGAGGACGACGAGGTCCGTGTCGTCGACGACGCGGACGAGGACGTCCCCGAGGGGGGCTTCGGGCACCTGCTGACCCGCGGCCCGTACACGATCCGCGGCTACTGGCGTGCACCCGAGCACAACGAGAAGGCCTTCACCGAGGACGGGTTCTACCGCACCGGTGACATCGTGCGCCGCACCCCGACGGGCCACCTGGTCGTCGAGGGGCGTGCCAAGGACCAGATCAACCGGGGCGGTGAGAAGGTCGCCCCGGAGGAGATCGAGAACATCATCCTCGGCCATCCGTCGGTGCACGACGTGTCCGTCGTGGGGGTGGCCGACGAGTACCTGGGCGAACGCACCCTCGCCTACGTCATCCTGCGCGACGGCGCCGAGCCCCTGAAGCCGCCGGCGGTCAAACGCCTCGTGCGTGAACGCGGGGTCGCCGCGTACAAGATTCCCGACCTCGTCGAATTCGTCGAGGCGTTCCCGCAGACCGGAATCGGCAAGGTCAGCAAGAAGGGACTGCGCTCGGACGCGGCCCCCGGCCGCGCCGTACCCGATCAGCACTGAGATCAGCACCGAGTTCCGCCCAGAGCGGCACCGAAAGGTTCCACCCCATGGCTCTTCCCGCCATCCCTTCGTACGCACTGCCGACCGAAGCCGAACTGCCCGCGAACCGCGTGGACTGGACCGTCGACCCGGCGCGCGCCGTGCTCCTGGTCCACGACCTGCAGAATCACTTCCTCGGCGCCTTCCCGCCCGGTGAGCAGCCGCTCACCGGCATGCTCGACAACACGTCCCGCGTCATCGAGGAGTGCCGCCGCCTCGGTGTGCCGGTCGTCTACTCGGTGCAGCGCGGCGGTCAGACGGCGGAGGAACGCGGTCTCCAGCTCGACTTCTGGGGCCCCGGCGCCGCCGACGACCCCGAGGCGCTGGCGATCCCCGACGCGGTCGCGCCCGCGGACGGCGACACCGTCCTGACCAAATGGAAGTACAGCGCGTTCGTGCGCACCGAACTCGAGTCCCTGCTGCGCGAGTCCGGCCGCGACCAGCTGGTGATCACCGGTGTCTACGCGCACATCGGGGTGCTCATGAGCGCCTGCGACGCGTGGATGCGCGACATCCAGGCCTTCCTGGTCGCCGACGCCGTGGCGGACTTCTCGCGCGAGGACCACGACATGGCACTGCGCTGGGCCGCGGGCCGGTGCGCGGTCGTCACCACGACCGACACGCTTCTGAAGGGGATCTGAACACCGTGGCGCTCACCCTTGAACTGATCCGCCACGATGTCGCCGACGCCCTCGGTGAGGATCCCGCGGACATCCCCCTCGACGAGAACCTCCTGGACTACGGGCTGGACTCGGTACGCATCATGGCGCTGCTGGGACGCTGGCGCCGGGACCACGGTGTCGACGCGGACTTCGCGGACCTCGCCGAGCAGCCCGCCATCGAGGCCTGGGCACGCCTGCTGGAGGCCTCATGACCGTCCTGCTCACCGATACCGACGGGGCCGGACCGGCCCCCGGCCCGGACACCCCGGCCGTCGTACTGCCCCTGACCGCCGCCCAGTCGGGGATGTGGTTCGCGCAGTCGCTCGATCCGCTGAGCCCGGCGCAGAACACGGCGGAGTGCCTGGAGATCGACGGGCCGCTCGACCCCGAGCTGTTCGCGGCGGCTCTGCGCCGTGTGACCGCCGAGGCCGACGCGTTGCGCGTGTCCGTCGAGGACTCCCCCGACGGCCCGCGGCAGCGCGTCCTCCCCTCGGTCGCGCTGCCGCTCACGACACACGATCTGCGCGACGCGTCCGATGCCGGCCGGCAGGCCGAGGAGTGGATGCGCGCGGACCTGGCCGAGCCCTTCGACCTGACGGCGGGTCCGCTGTTCCGGCACGCCCTGTTCCGGGTGGGCGAGGAGCGGTGGCTGTGGTACCAGCGCATCCACCACGTGGTCATGGACGGCTTCGGCTACTCGCTCCTCGTACGCCGGACCGCCGAGGTGTACACGGCGCTCGCCCGGGGTGAGGACCCCGGGCCGCGCGCCTTCGGGACGCTGGCCGACCTGGTCGACGAGGATGCCGCGTACCGGTCCTCCGAGGCCTTCGCAACGGACCGCGCGCACTGGACGGAGGCGTTCGCCGACCGCCCGGAGGTGCCCCGGCTCGCGGGCCGCGGGGCACTGCCCTCACGGACGTTCCTCCGCCGCACGGCCCACCTGGGCGCCGGGGCCACCGAGGGTGTGCGGGACCTGGCCGCCCGGCTCCGCGCCACCTGGCCGGACGTGCTGATCGCGGCTCAGGCCCTCTACACCTCGCGGGCGACCGGCCACCAGGAGGTCGTGCTCGGCCTGCCGATGATGGGCCGCATGGGGTCCGTCTCGCTGCGGGTGCCCGGCATGGTCATGAACGTGCTCCCGCTGCGGCTGGACGTGTCCCCGGACGCCACCTTCGCCGAGCTGGTCCGTCAGGTGGTGCTCGGCATCCGCCGGGTCCGCCGCCACCAGCGGTTCCGCTACGAGGACATCCGCCGCGACCTGCGGCTCCTCGGCGAGAACCGCGGGCTGGTCGGTCCCCTCGTCAACGTCATGCCCTTCGACTACGACGTGGACTTCGCGGGCGCCCCTGCGCGGGCCCGGAATCTGTCCGCCGGGCCGGTCGACGACCTGACGGTGAACATCTACGACCGGGCCGACGGCCGCGGTCTGCGCATCGACCACGACGGCAATCCCGCGCTCTACGGCGACGGGGAGCTGGCGGCGCACCAGGAGCGCTTCCTGGATCTGGTGGAGCGGCTGAGCCAGGCCGACCCACATCTTCCGACGGGCACGCACGGCATGGCGACGGCGGCCGAAGTCGAGCTGGTCGTCCGTACGTTCAACGACACCGACCGCACCCTGCCGCCCACGACGCTCATCGGTCCGATCGAGTCCCGCGCCGCACGAACGCCCGACGCGACCGCTCTGGTGTACGGCGGCGCATCGCTCACCTACGAGGAGCTGAACACCCGCGCCAACCGGCTGGCCCGGCACCTGCGGACGCTCGGCGCCCGGCCGGGCGCCGTGGTCGCGGTATCGGTGCCGCGTTCGGTGGAGCTCGTCGTGTCCCTGCTCGCCGTGCTGAAGTCGGGGGCCGCGTATCTGCCGCTGGATCCGGACTACCCGGAGCAACGGCTCGCGTACATGCTGCGGGACGCGGCGCCGGTGTGCGCGGTGACCGACCGGGAGGGGCGGCTCCCCGAGGACACCGGGACGCCGCTGGTCGTCCTGGACGGCCTCGACGTCTCGGAGTACCTCTGGGTGAACCCGTCACGTCCTCTCACCCCGGCTCACCCGGCGTACGTCATCTACACCTCCGGCTCGACGGGCCGCCCCAAGGGCGTCGTCGTGTCGCACGGTGCGATCGACAACCGGCTGCGCTGGATGCAGAGCGCCTACGGGCTGACCTCGGACGACCGGGTGCTGCAGAAGACACCGTCGTCGTTCGACGTGTCCGTGTGGGAGTTCTTCTGGCCGCTGCGCCAGGGGGCGGTGCTGGTGATCGCCGAACCGGGCGGCCACAAGGACCCGGCCTATCTGGCCGGGCTTATCCGCGAACAAGGCGTCACCACCTGCCACTTCGTGCCGTCGATGCTCCAGGTCTTCCTCGCGGAGGCGGAGACGGACGCCTGTGGGAGCCTCAGGAGGGTCTTCTGCAGCGGTGAGGCCCTGCCCCGGGAGACCGCCGACACGTTCGGGCGCGAACTGCCCGGAGCCGAACTGCACAATCTTTACGGCCCCACGGAGGCGGCCGTGGACGTCACCTTCCACGCCTGCGCGGCGGACGCCGACGGCCCGGTGCCGATCGGCCGGCCCGTCTGGAACACCCGCCTCCACGTGCTCGACGCGGCGCTGCAGCCCTGCCCGCCCGGGATTCCCGGAGAGCTCTACCTGGCGGGGCGTCAGCTCGCGGACGGGTATCTGAACCGGCCGGAGCTGACCGCCTCCCGCTTCGTCGCCGACCCGTTCGGGCGTCCGGAGGGGCGCATGTACCGCACGGGCGACCTGGCGCACTGGACGGAGCAGGGCGAGGTCGTCTACCTCGGCCGCACGGACGACCAGGTCAAGCTTCGCGGGCAGCGCATCGAGCTCGGCGAGATCGAGACCGCGCTGACGGCCCGGGACGGGGTGGACGCCGCCTGCGCCCTCGTGCGGGAGGACCGGCCGGGCGAGCAGCGCCTCGTCGGCTACATCACCGGGGGCGCCGATCCGGTGGCCGTACGCGCCTCCCTGACGCGGGAGCTGCCGGAGCACATGGTCCCGGCGGCGGTGGTGGCCCTGGACGCCTTCCCGCTGAGTCCCAACGGCAAGCTGGACCGGCGTGCCCTGCCCGCCCCGGTGTTCAGCGGCGGCGCGGGTTCGCGGCGTCCCTCGGGCGCTCGGGAGGAAGCCCTGACGCGGCTGTTCGCGCAGGTGCTGGGCGTCGGCCAGGTCGGTCCCGACGACGCCTTCTTCGATCTGGGCGGTACCTCGCTGCTCGCGGTGCGGCTCGTGGCCCGCGTACGGGAGGAGTTCGGCGCGGAGCTGACCATCGGCTCGCTGTTCGAGTCCCCGACCCCGGCCGCGCTCGCCGGCCGGCTCGGCTCCACGGGGCCGGCGTCCGAGGACGCGCTGGACGTCGTCCTGCGGCTGCGCGGCGGGGAGGCGCGTCCACCGCTGTTCGCCATCCACCCGGCCGGCGGGATCGCCTGGTGTTACGCCGGACTCTCGGCCCGCCTGGGCCCGGAACAGCCGGTGTACGGCATCCAGGCCCGGGGGCTGGTGGGCGACGAGGCGCTGCCGCGCACCCTGCAGGAGGAGGCGTCCGACTACCTCGAGCACATCCGCGCGATCCAGGAGCACGGCCCCTACCGGTTGTTGGGCTGGTCCGTCGGCGGGGTTCTGGCGCACACCGTGGCCGTGCTGCTCCAGGAAGCGGGCGAGGAGGTCGAGCTGCTCGCGCTGCTGGACTCCTTCCCGGCCGAGCAGTGGCGGGAGCGGCCGGCGCCCGAGGAGGGCGACGCGCTGACCGCGGTACTGCGGATGGCGGGCTTCGAGCGCACGCACGAGCAGAACCGTGAGGACGTGCTGGCGACCCTGCGCCGGGCGGGCAGTCCGCTCGCCGGGCTCAGCGACCGCGCGCTGTCGAAGATCGTGGACATCGTGCCGAACCACGCCCGCATGATGCGCGAGCACCACCACCGTGGCTACGAGGGCGATCTGCTGTTCTTCACGGCCGCGGCCCCGCGTGCGGAGGACTGGCTCACCCGCGAGGCGTGGCGGGCGCATGTGACCGGGTCCATCGACAACCACGACCTCGACTGCACCCACCCGCAGTTGATGCAGGACCGCCATCTCGACGACATCGCGGCCGTCCTGGCGGCCCGTCTGAAGGAGCTGGACGCGTGAGCGCGAGGAGCGGCCCGTTCGACCCGGGCCCCGGGGGCCGTGCCACGCACCTGGTGCTGGCGAACTCCCTCGGTCAGCTGTCCCTCTGGCCGGTCTGGCGGGAGGTGCCTGCCGGGTGGTCCGTCCGCTTCGGCCCGGCCCCGCACGAGGCGTGTACCGCCGCGCTGGAGCCGGACCGGAAGCGGGCCTGAGGGAGTCGGGCGCCCCGACGGCGCAGGGGCGGCCGGGCCCCGCCGGTCCCCGCGGCCGGCGGGCCGCTCCCGGCGCCCGCACCGGTAGGCGTGGCCGCCGGTGAAAA
>NZ_JBHWZS010000132.1:0-21833 GCF_042728155.1 Streptomyces sp. NPDC060209 | reverse complement strand
TCCTCGAGTTCCCGCAGGTATCGCAGCCTCTCCTCGAGCGTGCGCAGTTGCGCATCGTCGAGCATCTCGGTCGCTTCCTTGCGGTAGCGCGCGATGAACGGCACGGTCGACCCGCCGTCGAGCAAGTCGACGGCCGCCCTCACCTGACGCTCACGTACGCCGAGCTCCTCGGCGATCCTGCCTTCGATGGACGTCGTCACGGTTTTCCCGACTCGCCTTCTCGTACTGGCTGTGCTGGCTGTGCCACTGGGGTGGTCCACACCCGGGTGGGCCCCTTCGCCTGCATTGTGCCGGGTGGCCGGGGGCCGTGTCGCGTGACCTGGTCGATCACGGCCCCGACGTCCTGCCGAAGGGTGCGGTCACGCGCGCCGGGTCCTGCCGCTGCGCGATGCGCCGCCGAAGAGGCCTGCCAGGAGCCGGAAGGGCAGAGTCACCACGGTGGCGATGGCCGAGCCGATGGTACTCAGAGCGTTTGCGATCGCACGGAACACGGTGTGCCTCCTTCGTAGGGTGTGTCTACCGCCTGGCCGGTCCCACCCGTCGTAAACGTGCGAGAGCTCAGCCCTTGCCGACCAGGTCCTCCGGGAACGCGCCGGCGGAGGCGGCCGCGAACAGGAATCCGCGGCCCAGTTCGGTGAGCCGGGCGACGCCGTCGGCGCCCAGGTGTTCGTACGGCGCGGCGTCCATCCGGTCAGTCGCCTCCTCCAGGTCAGCCCTGAGCGCGGTGCCCGCGTCGGTCAGCTCGCCCTCCGCGTCCAGCACACCCCGGTCACGCAGCCGCTCCACCGCCACGTCCCAGTCCGTGCGCCGCCAGCCGCGGGTGGCGAGGATCCAGCGCGGCGCCATGCCCTTGCCGGTGGCGGTGTGGCTGACCAGGGCCTCGAGCGGGTCGAGGCCGGCCGCGAGGAGGGCGGCCAGGTGCCCGTCGCCGCGGTGCTCGCGCAACAGCGTCGCCGCGTGCCAGTACGCGAGGTGCGGCTGGTCCGGCAGCTCCAGATCCGCGTGTGCGGCGTAGAGCGGACGGGCGTGGCGGGTGCAGGCCTCGGCGGCCCGCAGGGCCAGCCCGGCCGCCTCCGCCATCTCCTGGGAGGCGAGGGTCTCCTCGCCGAGCACCCGGCGCAGCGTCGAGTCGGCGGCCCTCAGACGTGCGTCGAGCGCCGCCTGCGGGGTGATGTCCGACCAGACGGCCGGCAGATGGCGGGCCACCAGCTCGTGATTGAAGTTGTAGAAGGTCGCGGTGACCGCGCCCGCCCCGGCCGCACCCAGGGCCGCGCCGCGCGCGGCGAAATAGACCCGGCTCTCGTTGTCGATGCCGAGCTCCCCGAACTCCTTGCCGAGGTCGGGGGAGAAGTAGACGCAGGAGTGCAGCGGGTTGAGCGCGTTGTGGCAACGGCGTCCGGCACGCGGCGGAAGAGTACTCATGCCCGCACGTTACCGACTGGTTGGTACGTGGGCTAGACCCGGGTCGGCCGGCGGCAGGGCGGTGGGTTCCGCATGGCAGGAAAGGTGGGGAACTCGTCATTGCGGCCATCGAGCCGTCCGCCCAGGATGGCGGACATGAAGCAGCGATCCGTACTCGTAGTCCTCTTCGAGGGCGTGCAGAGCCTCGATGTGAGCGGCCCGGCGGAGGTCTTCGCCGGCGCCTCCCGCTTCCCCGGGGTCTCCTACGACCTGCGCACCGCCTCGCTGGACGGAGGGCCGGTCCGCTGCTCCAGCGGCCTCACGCTCGTCCCGGACGGCACGCTCGCGGACGCCCCGGAGCCCGATCTGCTCCTCGTGCCGGGAGGCGCCGGCACGAGGACACCCGACCCGGAGCTGGTCGACTGGCTCCGCACCCACGGTCCCCGGGCCCGGCAGCTGGTGTCGGTGTGCACCGGCGCCCTTCTCCTCGCCGAGGCGGGCCAGCTCGACGGCCACCGGGTGACCACCCACTGGTCCGTCTGCGAGACGCTCGCCCGGAACCATCCGGCGGTGGAGGTGGACCCGGACCCGATCTTCGTACGCGACGGACGGCTGGCGACATCGGCCGGCGTGACCGCCGGCATCGACCTCGCGCTCGCCCTGGTCGAGGAGGAGCACGGACGGGACGTGGCGCTCACCGTCGCCCGCCATCTCGTCGTGTTCCTGCGGCGCCCGGGCAACCAGGCCCAGTTCAGCGCCCAGCTCACCGCGCAGACCGCTGTCCGTGAGCCCCTGCGTGAGGTCCAGCACTGGATCACCGAGCATCCGGACGCCGACCTCTCGGTGGAGGCGCTCGCGGCCCGCGCCAGGCTCTCGCCCCGCCACTTCGCCCGGGCCTTCCAGGCCGAGACCGGCCTCACCCCCGGCCGGTACGTCGAGCGCGTACGCCTCGAACAGGCGCGCCGGCTGCTGGAGGACACGACCGGAGGCGTCACCGGTATCTCCCGCGCCAGCGGCTACGGCACTCCGGAAGCGATGCGCCGTGCCTTCGTCAAGGCCCTCGGTACGGCGCCCGCCGAATACCGGCGCCGCTTCCGGTCCCAGGACGCGTGACGCGGCACACGCCCTGCCGCACCACCGAAGCAGCAGCGACGAAAGGACCATCATGCAGATCGCCATCGTTCTCTTCGACCGCTTCACCGCGCTCGACGCCGTGGGCCCGTACGAGATGCTCAGCCGGGCTCCGGGCGCCGAGACCGTCTTCGTCGCCGAGCGGCCCGGGGCCGTGCGCAACGACAGCGGCAGCCTCTCGCTCGTCGCCGACCGTACGCTCGCAGACGTGCCCGCCCCCGACGTCGTGATCGTGCCGGGAGGCCCCGGGCAGAGCGACCAGATGGAGAACGAGGCGCTGCTCGGCTGGCTGCGGACGGCGGATGCCACCAGCACCTGGACGACCTCGGTGTGCACCGGCTCCCTGGTGCTCGCCGCCGCCGGACTGCTCGCCGGGCGGCGTGCCACCTCGCACTGGCTGGCCCTCGACGCCCTGAAGACCTTCGGGGTCGAGCCGACGGGTGAGCGGGTGGTCATCGACGGCAAGTACGTCACCGCCGCCGGCGTCTCCTCCGGCATCGACATGGGCCTCACCCTGCTAGGCAGGATCGCGGGCGACGACCACGCACGGACCGTCCAGCTGCTGACCGAGTACGATCCCCAGCCGCCCTACGACTGCGGAGCGCCGGGGAAGGCCCCGGCAGCCATGGTCGAGGAGTGGCGGGCCAGGAGCCGGTTCATCCTGACGTAGGCGCGGCCCCGGCATTTCCCGTCGTCCAGGTGAAGCGGGGAGCGCGGCGCTCCAGGAAGGCGGCGACCCCCTCGGCGGTGTCGCCGCTGCCGCGTGCCTGCCGCGACCAGTACGCGTCCCGGTCCTCGCGGCCGTCGGCGAACTCCTTCGCCGCGGCCTGGGTCAGCTGCGAACGCGAGGCCAGGACCCGCGCGAACCCACGCGCCCGTTCCTCCAGCCCGCCCTCGGGCAGGACCTCGTCCACCAGGCCCGTGCGCAGCGCCCGTTCCGTCCCGATCAGCTCCCCGGAGAAGAGCAGGAACTTCGCGGCGGCCGGGCCGACGAGCGCGACCAGCCGGCGCGTCGACGACGAAGGATAGACGATCCCGAGCTTGGCCGGGGTGACACCGAAGGAGGCGCCCTCCTCGGCGAACCGCAGATCGCAGGCGGCCGCGAGTTGGCTGCCGCCGCCCACGCAGTAGCCGCGCACGGCGGCCAGCGTCGGGCGGGGGAACGCCGCCAGGGCCTCCTCGGCCTGGACCGCGAGTGCCTGCGGCCGGCCGCCCGGGTCCTGGAGGGAAGCGATGTCCGCACCGGCGCAGAAGGTGTCACCGGCGCCCGTGAGCACGAGGACGCGGACGCCCGGGTCGGCGGCCAGCCCCTCCAGCAGCACGGGCAGCGCCTGCCACATGTCCGCGGTCATGGCGTTGCGCTTGGCGGGGTTGCTGATGACGACGGTGGCGACGCCGTCCACGACCGTGTGTTCCAGCCGCGGCTCCGTCCGTGCCGCCTGCTCCCTGAGGTCCATGCGCCGGATGCTATCCGTACGGCTCGAACCTATGATCAAGAAGGGGCCGCGAAGCGTGCACGCACCGTGAGGAGCTGTCGATGGCCGGACCCACGACCGAGGGCAAGAAGCTCAGCCGGAGCTTCGGCGGGCTCGCCCTGCTCGGCGCCGTACTGGTCGCCGCGGGGCTCGTCGGCCTCGTCTACACCGGCGTCGCCACACTCACCTCGATGATCCTTTTCGGCTGGCTGCTGCTCGTCGGCGGGCTCGTCGGTCTCCTCCACGCGATCCAGGCCCGTGGCACCGCCTACTTCTGGCTGGGCGTGGTGGTCGCCGCGCTGAACATCGCCGCCGGCGTCGTCGTCCTCAAGCACCCGGAGGGCACGGCTGAGACGCTGACGATGTTCGCCGCGCTGCTCTTCCTCACCGGGGGAGTGTTCCGGCTGGTCGGCAGTGTCGTCGTACGCGGACCGCAGTTCGGCTGGACCCTGCTGCAAGGAGCCTTCGGGCTGCTGCTGGGACTGCTGGTGCTCTTCGACTGGCCGCACAGCAGTCTCTATGTGCTCGGCTGCTTCTTCTCGCTCGCCCTGCTGTTCGACGGGCTCGGGCTGATCGCGATCGGGGTGGGCGGGCGACGGGTCGTCAGCCTGGTGACGGACCAGATGACGCCCGAAGAAGGTGAGAAGTAGTCCAATCACCTGACGCTGTCATACTCGATCGGTCAAATTCCCTCTAGAAGTGACCACTTGCGGTCAGTGCTGCGGTCCGGACCACACTCTTCCCGACACTCATTACTCCAGGGTCAGTGATGTGCGAGTCGAGAGCGGGTGGCGGTCCATGGAGAGCCGTGGGAGTGTTCCGGCCCATCCCGTGTCGTACGAGGGTGTGTGGCGGTTCACCGCGCCCGCCGTCGACGTCTCGGTGCCGCAGGCCCGGCGCGCGGTGCGGGACCTCCTCGACCGGCAGGGCGTACCCGTCGAGGACGACATCCTCCAGGGGCTGCTGCTGATCGTGTCGGAGCTGGTCACCAACGCGGTCCGGCACGCGGCACTGCTCTCGCCCGAGCTGGCTGTCGAGGTGGCCATCGGTGCGGAATGGATCCGGGTCTCCGTCGAGGACAACCACCCCTACCGCCCGACTGCGCTCGTCACCGACTACGCGCAGACCGGCGGCCGCGGCCTGCTCCTGGTGCGTGAGATCACCGCCGAGGCGGGCGGCACCTGCGATGTGGAGCACACCGCGGGCGGTGGCAAGATCATCTGGGCGGCGCTGCCACTCAAGACGCAGCTCTGACCGCCCCCTGCGCGGAGCGCGCCTTCACCAGCCCGCGGACGGCCCCGTCAGCTCCCTGATCGCGGGCCGCGCGGCGTCCAGCACGGTCATGAACCACGCCGAGAACGGCGCGGCGGCATGCCGCTCCGCGAGCTCACCGGCGGTCACGAAGGCCGTCTCGCCGACCTCCTCCTCGTCCGGCCGCAGGCGCTCCTGCACCAATCCGACGAACAGGTGGTTGAATTCCTGCTCCACCAGGCCCGACATGGGGTCGGGGTGGTTGTAGCGGACCGTGCCCGCCGCGGCGAGCAGCGAGGGCGAGACCCCCAGCTCCTCGTACGTACGCCTGGCGGCCGCCGCGAACGGAGCCTCGCCCGGGTACGGGTGGCCGCAGCAGGTGTTCGACCACACGCCGGGGGAGTGGTACTTGCCGAGCGCACGGCGCTGCAGCAGCAGCCGCCCCTGCTCGTCGAAGAGGAAGACGGAGAACGCGCGGTGCAGCTGGCCGGGGGCCTGGTGAGCGGCGAGCTTCTCCGCGGTGCCGATGGTGGTGCCGTTCTCATCGACCAGTTCGAGCATGATCGCGTCTGCTGTGCCGTTCGACGAGCTGTTCGCCGCGGTGGCTGGTGTGGTCGGCATACCCATCCTTCGCTTTGGTTCCCGGCCTCGTGCGCCGGACCCCTCGAGTGCGGTCAAGTCTGCCGTACAAAAGCCGCTTGTCCGCACTTCGGGTGCTGGCATGTCCGTCCCGCCCCGCCCTCAGGGCGCGGCGGGACGGACACGGCGTCAGACTCCGAAGGCCGCCGGGTAGTGGATCATGCCCATCGGCACCGGAACGGAATCGTCGAGGACCAGAGCCATCATCGCCTCGTCGGGAACCTCGAAGCCCGGCCTGATCCCGAACCGCGACGCCGGAACGAATCCGAAGTCCGGGTAGTACTCCGGATGTCCGAGCACCAGCACGAGTGACTCCTCCCGCAGCCGCGCGGCGTCCAGCACCGCCCGGACCACCGCACGTCCGGCGCCACGGCGCTGGTGATCCGGAGCCGTCGACACCGGGGCCAGCGCGAGCGCCGGGGTGTCCCCGACCAGGCAACGGGTCAGCAGGGCGTGCGCCGCGACGGAACCGTCCGGGGCCTCGGCCACGAACGACAGGCCGGGCAGCCATGCTCCGGGGTCGCCGCGCAGGGCGTCCACCAGATCGGCCTCGTCCCGGGTCGGGAAGGCCGCCGTGACGACCCCGTGCACCGCGTCGCGGTCGGCGGCCGTCTCGGGACGGGTCCGCCATCGGGGATCGAAGGGGCGCATCACATAGCCGGCGTAGCCGTACTCCGAGCCGTGGAGGCGACGCACCTCCAGCTCCTCGCGGGTGGCCGCCAGCGCCGCGGCCATGCCGGGAGCCGACGGATCCGCCGAGGCGGCCCGTCCGGCCAGCGGGACGTAGTACTCGTCCCAGTCGCTGTCGGGCTGCACCAGCACCCCGAGCACATGGCAGCCCGCCTCCACGGCCGCAGCCGTGTTCCCCGCGACCGGGCGCAACGAGGCACGCGGGTCCCAGAAGGCACGTGCCCCTGCCGACGGGGATCCGGTGGTCCAGACACACTCGGTGATCACCACCGAGCCGCCGGGGGCCAGCAACCGCGGCCAGTCCCGAAGCGCGGTGTCGAACCCGACGATGTACGCGGAACCCTCGGCCCAGACGAGGTCGTACGAACCGTCGGCGAAGTCCGGCCCCGCGAGGTCGGCCATGTCCGCCCTGACGGTACGGATCCGGTCACCGAGCCCGCGGGCCTCCGCGGCCTCGGCGAGCTCGTCGAGGAAGGGCTGGTGCAGATCGACCGCCGTCACCTCGGCGCCCGCCTCGGCGGCGAGCAGCAGGGCGGCCCTGCCCGGACCGCAGCCCAGGTCGAGGACGCGCGGACGGCGCGGCAGCGGGCCCGCCATGGCGAGCATCCGCCGCGTGGTGGCATCGGAACCGGGGTTCTGCCGGGGCAGCCGGTGGTGCAGTTCGAAGAAAGCGTTGTACGTGTGGTCGGTCAAGACGGGAACCCTTGGGTGAGAGGGCCCCGGCCGACGCGGCGTGTGGAGAGCCGAGCGGTCAGCCGGTGACCCGGGAGACGATGAAGGACCGATTGCTGCGCCGGGCAGCCGTCGTCGCGACAGTCATCAACCTCAGCTCCTTCTCTCTCCACCGGGCTCCGGGCTCGGAGACACGACGCAGACCCTAGCACCGGGTGCCGCAGTGTCCACGGCCGCTCAGTGGCAGAGCCGCGCCTCATGCTCCGCGTGCCCGCTGGGCTCCAGCTGGAAGGTGCAGTGTTCGACGTCGAAGTGGTGGCCGAGGCAGCCCTGCAGTTCATGGAGGAGCTTCTCGTGTCCGATCGAGTCCAGCATCTCCTGGTGCACGACCACATGGGCGGAGAGGACGGGCATGCCCGAGGTGATCGTCCAGGCATGCAGGTCATGGACGTCCAGCACGCCCGGCAGGGCCGTGATGTGGGCGCGTACCTCGTCCATGTCGACCCCCTTGGGCGCCGACTCCAGCAGCACGTCCAGTGTCTCCCGCAGGAGTTTCACCGTACGGGGGACGATCATGAGGCCGATCAGCAGCGAGGCGATGGGGTCGGCGGCCTGCCAGCCGGTGGCCATGATGATGCCCGCCGATACGAGCACCGTCACCGAGCCGAGCGTGTCCGCGACGACCTCGAGATAGGCACCCCGCACGTTCAGGCTGTCCTGCTGCCCGCGCATCAGCAGGGACAGGGAGACCACGTTGGCCACCAGGCCGACGGCGGCGAACGCGATGGCCAGGCCGCCTCTGGTCTCCGCCGGGGTGATGAAGCGGTCGACGGCCTCGAAGACCAGATAGCCGCCGACGCCGAGGAGCAGCAGGCAGTTGGCCAGCGCGGCGAGGATCTCGGCACGGGCGTAACCGAAGGTGCGGTTGGGGCCCGCGGGCTTGTTGGCGAAATGGATGGCCAGCAGGGCCATGCCCAGCCCCAGCGCGTCGGTCGCCATATGGGCCGAGTCCGCGATCAGCGCGAGCGAGTCGGAGAGGAGCCCGCCGACGATCTCCATGACCATGACGCCGAGCGTGATGCCCAGGGCGACCCGGAGCCGGCCCCGGTACGCGGCGGCTGCCGTACCCGTCGGGGGCGGCCCTCCGTGCGTATGCCCGTGATCGTGGCCAGCCCCCATGCGAACGCCTCCGTAAGCCCGTCGTGTCCCTCGGACAGCTCGGACGAAGCTCGCCCGATGCGGCCAGTGAACTACGGGGGCGGGGTAGGGGGCAACACGGCACTGAACACCGTTGTCATGTGCTCTGACCTGCGGAAACGATCGCAGGTCAGAGCGTCGCCGGAACGCGCTCCTACTGTGCGGCGCGGGCCTCGGGGTGGCGCAGGCACCAGCCCTCCCAGGCAGACTCCACCATCTCGCGCATGCTGCGGCTTGCCGTCCAGCCCAGCTCGTCGGTCATCCGGTCGGCGGACGCGACGGCCCTGGCCGCGTCCCCCGGCCTGCGCGGCTCGACCACGGGTTCCGTGCGCAGGCCGGTGACCTCACCCACCAGCTCGGCGAGACGGCGCACCGATACGCCCTCGCCCCGGCCGATGTTCAGGGTGAGGTCCCCGCCCCCCGGTCCCTTGTCCAGGTGGCCGGCGACGGCGAGGTGCGCCTCCGCCAGGTCGGCGACATGGATGTAGTCGCGTACACAGGTGCCGTCCGGCGTCGGGTAGTCGTCACCGAAGATCCGCGGCGCCTCGCCCCGCGTCAGCCGGTCGAAGAACATCGGTACGACGTTGAACACACCGGTGTCGGCCAGCTCGGGCTCGGCGGCCCCTGCCACGTTGAAGTACCGCAGACAGGCCGTCGAGATGCCGTGTGCCCGCCCCGTCGCGCGCACCAGCCACTCGCCGGCGAGCTTGGTCTCGCCGTACGGGTTGATCGGCGCGCACGGCGTCTCCTCCGTGATGAGCTCCACGTCCGGCACGCCGTAGACCGCAGCCGACGAGGAGAAGAGGAAGCGCCGCACACCGGCGGCGACCACGGCCTCCAGCAGTACGGAGAGTCCGGTCACGTTCTCCCGGTAGTAGAGCAGCGGCTTCTCGACGGACTCACCGACCTGCTTCTTCGCCGCGAGGTGGACCACCCCCGTGACGGCGTACTCGGTCAGGACCCGGTCGAGCACCTCGCGGTCCGAGGCGGATCCCCGCACCAGCGTGACCGCCTCGGGCAACCGCTCCTCGATGCCCGTCGAGATGTCGTCGAGGACGACGACCCGTTCCCCGGCACCCGTCATGGCCTTCGCCACATGTGCCCCGATGTAACCGGCCCCGCCTGTGATCAACCACGTCATGCACCTCAGCTTATGCGCTGTCCGGACGCGGTTTGTGGGACGAGGTGTTGATCCACGATGATGATCGCGAACGGCGCCGCATGATGGCCGATTCGCCCGAACGGAGCACAAACGGGTGGTGAACTCGGTCTTCCGTTCATCCGATAGCCTCAGCCGACGTGCCGCCGGCCCACCCCCGGGCCGCTTGTCGCGCGCCGTTCCCGTCAGCACCAAGGAGTGAGTTCGTCTGTCGACCGCCATCCTCACCGGTGCGCCGGTACCCGGATCGTCGCTCGAGGACGATCTGCGGTCACTCGGCTTTGACGTGACTGCCGCAGCCGACGCCACCGAGGCCGCCGAGCTGCTCGCCGCAGTCCCCGCGAGCAGACGCGTCGCGCTCGTGGATCCCCGCTTCGTCGGCCACGTCCATGCCCTCAGGCTCGGACTCACCGACCCCCGCTTCGCCGCCGCGTCGATCCCCGGAGCGCTCACCGCGCAGCCCGAGGCCCGGCCCGCGCTGCTCCGTGCCCTGCGGCGGGCCGTGGCCGCCGTCGGCGCCGGGGCCCCCGTCGCGCCTCCCGGCGCCGAAGCCGACGCCGAGGACCGCACGGTCCCCGGCCGGCTTGCCGTGGCACTGGACGCGGAGGGCACCGCGGTGCAGCGCCCCGAGCTCGGTTCGCTCACGGCCGCGGTGCCCACCGCACCCGAGGAGCGGAACGCCGCACGGACCGCCGTGGCCGCCGTCGACGACGAGGCCGTACGGCTGCGCAGCGCGGTGAAGGCCCACGACGGCTTCTTCACCACCTACTTCATCAGCCCGTACTCCCGCTACATCGCACGCTGGTGCGCCCGCCGGGGCCTCACCCCGAATCAAGTCACCACGGCCTCGCTCATCACGGCGCTGATCGCGGCGGGCAGCGCGGCGACCGGCACCCGCGGCGGCTATGTCGCGGCCGGAGTGCTCCTGCTCTTCTCCTTCGTCCTGGACTGCACCGACGGGCAGCTCGCCCGGTACTCGCTGCAGTACTCGACGATGGGCGCCTGGCTGGACGCAACCTTCGACCGGGCCAAGGAGTACGCCTACTACGCGGGCCTGGCCCTCGGCGCCGCCCGTGGCGGCGACGACGTGTGGGTCCTGGCTCTCGGAGCGATGGTGCTCCAGGCCTGCCGCCACGTCGTCGACTTCTCGTTCAACGAGGCCAACCACGACGCGGTGTCCAACACGAGCCCCACCGCCGCGCTCTCCGACAAGCTCGACAGCGTCGGCTGGACGGTCTGGCTGCGCCGGATGATAGTCCTGCCCATCGGTGAACGCTGGGCCATGATCGCCGTGCTCACCGCCGTGACCACGCCCCGGATCGTCTTCTACGCCCTGCTCGTCGGCTGCGCCCTGGCGGCCTGCTACACCACGGCGGGCCGGCTCCTGCGCTCGCTGACCCGCAAGGCGCAGCGCACCGACCGCGCCGCACAGGCACTGGCCGACCTCGCCGACTCGGGTCCGCTCGCCCAGGCCGTCGCCGCCGTGCTCCGGCGTCCGGGCGGTGGCTTCACGGCCCCGTTCCTGGCGCTCGTCGGAGCAGCGGTGATGGTCGCCGCGGCACTGTTCGCGCCCTACGGCGGTTGGCTGACCGTCGGCGCCGCAGCGGTGTACGCGATCATCTCCGGACTCGCCGTCTCGCGGCCGCTCAAGGGCGCCCTCGACTGGCTCGTCCCGCCGGTCTTCCGGGCCGCCGAATACTGCACGATCCTGGTGCTGGCCGCCCGCAGTGACGTGCCGCACGCCGTTCCCGCGGCATTCGGCCTGGTTTCGGCCGTCGCCTACCATCACTACGACACGGTGTACCGCATCCGGGGCGGCACCGGAGCGCCGCCCCAGTGGCTGGTGCGCGTCATCGGCGGGCACGAGGGCCGGACCCTGGTCGTGGCCGTACTCGCCGCCGTACTGATCCACGGTTCAGGTTTCACCACGGCTCTCACCGCGCTCGCGGCCGCCGTGGCTCTGGTGGTGCTCGTGGAGTCCATCCGCTTCTGGGTGTCCTCCTCGGCCCCCGCCGTACACGACGAAGGAGAACTCGCATGATCGGCCTCGTACTGGCTGCCGGTGCCGGACGCCGTCTGCGTCCCTACACGGACACGCTGCCCAAGGCCCTGGTGCCGGTGGACGGCGAGAAGACGGTCCTGGACCTGACGCTGGCCAACTTCGCCGAGGTCGGACTCACCGAGGTCGCGGTCGTCGTCGGCTACCGCAAGGAGGCGGTCTACGCCCGCAAGGCCGAGTTCGAGGCGAAGTACGGCGTGACGCTGACGCTCATCGACAACGACAAGGCCGAGGAGTGGAACAACGCCTACTCCCTCTGGTGCGCCCGTGAGGTCCTGAAGAAGGGCGTCATCCTCGCCAACGGCGACACCGTGCACCCGGTCTCCGTCGAGAAGACCCTCCTGGACGCGCGGGGCAAGGGCCAGAAGATCATCCTCGCCCTCGACACGGTGAAGAACCTCGCCGACGAGGAGATGAAGGTCATCACCGAGGACGGCAAGGGCGTCCGGCGGATCACCAAGCTGATGGACCCGGCCACCGCGACCGGCGAGTACATCGGCGTCACCCTCATCGAGCCCGAGGCCGCCGAGGAGCTCGCCGACGCGCTGCGGACCACCTTCGAGCGCGACCCCGACCTCTACTACGAGGACGGCTACCAGGAGCTCGTGAACCGCGGCTTCACGGTCGACGTCGCGCCCATCGGCGAGGTGACGTGGGTGGAGATCGACAACCACGACGACCTCGCCAGGGGCAGGGAGATCGCGTGCCTGTACTGACCCGTCTCATCCCGTCCCCGGTCGTCGTCGACATCCGGCGCGGCGCGATGGACGATCTGGCCGGTCTCCTCGCCGACCAGCGGATCTCCGCCTCGGGCAAGCTCGCCATCGCGATCAGCGGAGGCTCCGGCCGCGCCCTGCGCGAGCGGCTCGCCCCGGTGCTGCCGGGTGCCGACTGGTACCCGGTCGCCGACGGCACGATCGACTCCGCGGTGCGGCTCGCCGACGGCATCAAGGGCAACCGCTACGACGCCGTGGTCGGCCTCGGCGGCGGCAAGATCATCGACGTGGCGAAGTACGCCGCGGCGCGCGTGGGCATGCCCATGGTCGCCGTCGCGACGAACCTGTCCCACGACGGGCTCTGCTCACCGGTCGCGACCCTGGACAACGACAACGGGCGGGGCTCCTACGGCGTCCCCACCCCGATCGCCGTGGTCATCGACCTCGACGTCATCCGTGAGGCCCCCGCTCGCTATGTGCGCTCGGGCATCGGCGACGCCGTCTCCAACATCTCGTGCGTCGCCGACTGGGAGCTCGCCCATGAGGTCCAGGGCGAGGACATCGACGGGCTCGCGGCCGCCATGGCCCGCCAGGCCGGCGAGGCCGTGCTGCGCCACCCCGGCGGCATCGGCGGCGACGCCTTCCTCAAGGTGCTCGCCGAGGGACTCGTCCTGACCGGCATCTCGATGTCGATCGCCGGTGACTCGCGGCCCGCCTCCGGCGCCTGCCACGAGATCAACCACGCCTTCGACCTGCTGTACCCGAAGCGCGCGGCCAGCCACGGCGAGCAGGTCGGCCTCGGCGCCTGCTTCGCCATGCACCTGCGGGGCGCGCACGAGGACTCGCTGCACATGGCGTCCGTGCTGCGGCGCCACGGGCTGCCGGTGCTGCCCGACGAGATCGGCTTCACTGCCGACGAATTCGTGCGGGCCGTCGACTACGCCCCGCAGACGCGCCCGGGACGCTTCACGATCCTGGAACACCTCAACCTGTCCACCGACCAGATCAGGGACGCGTACGCCGACTATGCAAAAGCCATCCATAGCTGAACTCCGTCCGGTCGTGCACCCCCCGGGCGTGAAGGACCGGCGCAGTGGCGAGCACTGGGCGGGTCGTCTCTACATGCGCGAGATCTCGCTGCGCATCACCCGGCGCCTGGTGACCACGAAGATCACGCCGAACCAGCTGACCTACGTGATGACCGTCGCCGGTGTGCTCGCGGCTCCCGCCCTGCTGGTCCCGGGCATCCCCGGCGCCCTGCTCGGCGTGCTCGCCGTCCAGCTCTACCTGCTGTTCGACTGCGTCGACGGCGAGGTGGCCCGCTGGAAGAAGCAGTTCTCGCTGGGCGGGGTCTATCTGGACCGGGTGGCCGCCTACCTGTGCGACGCGGCGGTGCTGGTCGGCTTCGGCCTGCGCGCCGCCGACCTGTGGGGTCCGGGGCGCATCGACTGGCTGTGGGCCTTCCTGGGCACGCTCGCCGCGCTCGGCGCCATCCTGATCAAGGCCGAGACCGACCTCGTCGGGGTCGCCCGCCACCAGGGCGGTCTGCCGCCCGTCAAGGAGGCCGCGTCCGAGCCGCGCTCCTCCGGCATGGCGCTCGCCCGCCGGGCCGCCGGCGCGCTCAAGTTCCACCGGCTGATCCTCGGCATCGAGGCATCGCTGGTCATCCTGGTGGTCGCCGTCCTCGACACGGTCAGGGACGACCTCTTCTTCAGCCGCCTCGCGGTCGCGGTCATGGCCGGCATCGCCCTTCTCCAGACCGTCCTGCACCTGGTGTCGATCCTGGCGTCCAGCAGGCTGAAGTGAGCTCTCCCATGAAACTCGGCGCGGTCATCATCACCATGGGCAACCGGCCCGACGAACTGCGTGCCCTTCTCGACTCGGTCGCCAAGCAGGACGGCGACCGGATCGAGGTGGTCGTCGTCGGCAACGGCGCCCCGGTCCCCGACGTCCCCCCGGGCGTACGGACCGTCGAGCTGCCCGAGAATCTGGGTATTCCGGGCGGCCGCAACGTCGGCATCGAGGCGTTCGGTCCGTCCGGAGCCGATGTGGACGCCCTGCTCTTCCTCGACGACGACGGGCACCTGCCGAACACGGACACCGCCGAGCTCTGCCGGCAGGCGTTCGAGGCGGACCCGAAGCTCGGCATCGTCACCTTCCGCATCGCGGACCCCGAGACCGGTGTCACCCAGCGGCGGCACGTGCCACGGCTGCGTGCCTCCGACCCGATGCGCTCGTCCCGTGTCACGACGTTCCTCGGAGGCGCGAACGCCGTGCGCAGCCAGGTGATCGCCGAGGCCGGCCCGCTCCCCGGCGATTTCTTCTACGCGCACGAGGAGACCGACCTCGCATGGCGTGCCCTGGACGCCGGCTGGATGATCGAGTACCGCGCGGACATGGTGCTCAACCACCCCACCACCGCCCCCTCGCGGCACGCGGTCTACCACCGCATGGTGGCCCGAAACCGCGTCTGGCTCGCGCGCCGGAACCTGCCCGCACCGCTGGTCCCCGTCTATGTCGGGGTCTGGCTGCTCCTCACCCTGGTCCGACGTCCCTCCCTGCCCGCCCTCAAAGCATGGTTCGGAGGCTTCCGGGAAGGCTGGACGAAGCCCTGCGGACCCCGGCGCCCGATGAGGTGGCGTACGGTATGGCGGCTGACCAGACTGGGCCGGCCACCGGTGATCTGAGAGGCTCTCCTCTGAGACCATGAGCCGTATTCATTCCGTACGGGGAACCTGTCCGCCTCGGCCGCGCCCGCGACCGGCTGCGCATTGTGAAGACGAGAGTTCTTAACTGTGAGTGACACGACCCACGACGGCGGGATTGCCCTGAGCAGCCCGCCGTCCGCCGACGAGGGACTGAGCGCGCCCCAGCTGGCCGAAAAGTACGGCTTGACGGTGAGTGGCGCCCGGCCCGGGCTGTTCGCGTACATCCGGCAGCTCTGGGGCCGTCGGCATTTCATCCTGGCGTTCTCGAGGGCGAAGCTGACCGCGCAGTACAGCCAGGCCAAGCTCGGCCAGCTGTGGCAGGTGGCCACGCCGCTGCTGAACGCTCTTGTCTACTTCTTGATCTTCGGAATCATCCTGGGCACCCGTAAGGGGATGAGCCAGGAGGTCTTCATCCCGTTCCTGGTGACCGGCGTCTTCGTCTTCACCTTCACCCAGAGCTCGGTCATGGCGGGGGTGCGCGCCATCTCCGGCAACATCGGCCTGGTCCGGGCGCTGCACTTCCCCCGCGCCTCGCTGCCGGTCTCGTTCTCGCTGCAGCAGCTCCAGCAGCTGCTGTACTCGATGATCGTGCTGGTGGCCGTCGCGGTGGCTTTCGGCAGCTATCCGGCGCTCTCCTGGCTGCTCGTCGTCCCGGCGCTGGCCATGCAGTTCCTCTTCAACACCGGCCTGGCGCTCGTCATGGCCCGGTTGGGGAGCAAGACCCCCGACCTCGCCCAGCTGATGCCGTTCGTCATGCGTACCTGGATGTACGCCTCGGGCGTCATGTTCTCCATTCCCGTGATGCTGGCGGACAAGCCGCAGTGGATCGCCGATGTGCTGCAGTACAACCCGGCGGCCATCTACATGGACCTGGTCCGCTTCGCACTGATCGACGGCTACGGCGCCGAGAACCTGCCGCAGCACGTCTGGGCCGTCGGGCTCGCCTGGGCGCTCGTGGTGGGCGTCGTGGGCTTCGTGTACTTCTGGAAGGCAGAGGAACGGTACGGCCGTGGCTGAGGAATCGTCCCAGGGACACATCCCCACCGTGATCGCGGACGACGTGCACATCGTGTACCGGGTCAACGGCACGGGCGGCGGCAAGGGCAGCGCCACCGCGGCGCTGAGCCGGATCATGCGCCGCGGCAAGGGCGAACCGCGCGGTGTGCGCAAGGTGCACGCGGTGCGGGGCGTCTCCTTCACCGCCTACCGCGGTCAGGCCATCGGCCTGATCGGCACCAACGGTTCGGGCAAGTCCACCCTGCTGCGGGCCATCGCCGGCCTGCTGCCGACCGAGCACGGCAGCGTGTACACCGACGGCCAGCCGTCGCTGCTCGGCGTCAACGCGGCCCTGATGAGCGACCTGACCGGGGAGCGCAACGTCGTGCTCGGCGGTCTGGCGATGGGCATGAGCCGCGAGGAGATCCGCGCGCGGTACCAAAACATCGTGGACTTCTCCGGGATCAACGAGAAGGGCGACTTCATCACGCTGCCGATGCGGACGTACTCGTCCGGCATGGCGGCCCGCCTGCGCTTCTCGATCGCGGCCGCCAAGAACCACGACGTCCTCATGATCGACGAGGCGCTCGCCACCGGTGACCGGAAGTTCCGGGTCCGCTCCGAGGAACGGATCCGCGAGCTGCGCAAGGAGGCGGGCACCGTCTTCCTGGTCAGCCACAACAACAAGACCATCAGGGACACCTGCGACCGGGTGCTGTGGCTGGAGAAGGGCGAGCTCCTGATGGACGGCCCCACCGAAGAGGTGCTGAAGGCCTACGAGCGGGAGACGGGCAAGTAACCGTCGCGTGCGTGTGGCCCCCGCCGGAGCACAGCGGCGGGGGCCCTCGTGGATCCGAGGCTGGAGGGGCCCGCAGGGGTCGCAGGTGCTCCCGGGAGGATCTCCTCCCGGCGGATGACGTCAATTGCCCCGGATCCGGGGAAGGTTGACGGCGGCCGACCTGTTGTACGAGGGCGCGCTGCACCCCGGCGCGGCTCTGTGAGCTGTACAACGTAAGCTGTAACGGTGCTGATTCGCGGCAATGTGGGGTGATACACCCCCGGCGCATCGCCCGTTGTGCGCATGTCGCACTCGGCCGGACGAGCGGCGTGTCCGAAAAGGGATGTTTTGGGTCAGCAGTGTAGAACGGGAGATATGACGGCAATGATGGAAAATCTCCAGCTCCGACGTGGTTTCGCCGTCCCCGCGTCGGGCGGTACGCAGTGACCCGTACCCAGCAGGCGCGCGCAGACGTCGCCACCGCCACGCTCGACAAGGCCGCGGACGAGAACTTCCCAGTGGCCCCCTTCTTCCTGCCCCGCGCCTGGCGCGACGATCTGATGGCCGTCTACGGATTCGCCCGTCTCGTCGACGACATCGGTGACGGCGATCTCGCCCCCGGCGGTGCCGACGCCCGCCACCTCGGCCTCGAACCCGGGCAGAGCGAGGACCGGCTCGCCGCGCTGGACGCCCTCGAAGCCGATCTGCACCGCGTCTTCTCGCCCACGGGCGACGGCCCGCGCCACCCCCTGATGCGTGCACTGCGCCCCACCGTGAGGCGCTGCGCGCTCACCCCCGAACCCTTCCTCGGGCTCCTCGAAGCCAACCGGCAGGACCAGAAGGTCCGCCGCTACGGGACCTACGGCGACCTGCTGGCCTACTGCGAGCTCTCGGCCAACCCCGTCGGCCGCCTCGTCCTGCAGATCACCGGCACCGCGAGCCCCGAACGGATCCGCCGCTCCGACGCCGTCTGCACGGCGCTGCAGATCGCCGAGCACCTCCAGGACGTCGCCGAGGACCTCGGCCGCGACCGGATCTATCTGCCCGCCGAGGACATGGACCGTTTCCACGTCGGCGAATCGGACCTGGCCGCACCGTCCGCGGGCGCGGCGGTACGCTCCCTGGTCGCCTTCGAGGCGGAGCGCGCCCGTGAGCTGCTGGGCGAGGGCGTCCCCCTGGTAGGCAGTGTCCACGGCCGGCTCAAGCTGCTGCTCGCCGGATTCGTCGGCGGAGGGCGGGCCGCCCTCGGCGCGATCACGGCCGCAGGTTTCGACGTACTGCCCGGACCGCCCAAGCCCACCGCGCCGAGACTGCTGCGCGAGGTGGGAGACGTCCTGCGAAGAGCGCACAGAGAGGGGTGAGCCGGACCGTGGAGGGACAGACGACGTACATGTCGGCACCGGTACAGGCCGCATACAGCTACTGCGAGGCCGTCACCGGACAGCAGGCCCGCAATTTCGCGTACGGCATCCGACTGCTGCCGTACGAGAAGCGGCAGGCCATGTCGGCGCTGTACGCCTTCTCCCGTCGGGTCGACGACATCGGCGACGGCGAGCTGGATCCGGAGACCAAGCACGCCCGGCTGGAGGAGACCCGGGGACTGCTCGGCCGGGTCCGGGACAACGCGGTCGACGAGGACGACACCGACCCGGTCGCGGTGGCGCTGGCCGATGCCACGCGCCGGTTCCCGCTGCCGCTGGACGGCCTCGACGAGCTCATCGACGGCGTACTGATGGACGTGCGCGGCGCGACGTACGAGACCTGGGACGACCTGAAGACGTACTGCCGGTGTGTCGCGGGTGCCATCGGGCGCCTCAGCCTGGGCGTTTTCGGGACCGAAGCGGGCGCACCCGGCGCGGAACGGGCCGCGGAGTACGCCGACACCCTCGGTCTCGCGCTCCAGCTGACCAACATCCTCCGTGACGTCCGCGAGGACGCCGGCAACGGACGTACGTACCTGCCCGCCGACGACCTCGCCAAATTCGGCTGCTCCGCCGGATTCCACCGGGCCACCCCGCCCCCAGGGTCCGACTTCGCAGGCCTGGTGCACTTCGAGGTCCGCCGCGCCCGGGCACTCTTCGCCGAGGGCTACCGGCTGCTGCCCATGCTGGACCGACGCAGCGGCGCCTGCGTGGCCGCCATGGCCGGTATCTACCGCCGGCTCCTGGACCGGATCGAACGCGATCCCGAGGCCGTCCTGCGCGGCAGGGTCTCGCTGCCGGGCCACGAGAAGGCGTACGTTGCGGTGCGCGGACTGTCGGGCCTCGACGCGCGGTACATCTCACGCCGGACGGCCAGGGGGAGGGTCTCATGACGGGTCCTGTCCGACATGCGGGACGGGCAACCCCCGGGCGCCCCGGTGCGTCCCTGTCTGCGACGACGCGGCGTACGCAGCTGACCGCGGCGACACGGCGAAGGGAGCAGGCATGACCGGCCGGAGCCCTCGGTCCTCCCGCGCGGTTGTCGTCGGAGGCGGACTGGCGGGCGTCACCGCGGCGCTGCGTCTGGCTGACGCGGGGCTCGACGTGACCCTGCTCGAAGGCCGCCCCCGGCTCGGCGGGCTCGCCTTCTCCTTCCGGCGCGGTGACCTGTCCGTCGACAACGGCCAGCACGTCTACCTGCGCTGCTGCACGGGCTACCGCTGGTTCCTGGACCGGATCGAGGGGACCCACCTCGCCCCGCTGCAGGACCGCCTCGACGTGCCCGTGCTCGACGTGGGCCGGCCCGCCGGGCCCAGGCTCGGACGGCTGCGCCGAACCGGGCTGCCCGTACCGCTGCACCTCGCCGGCGGGCTCGCCGCCTACCCGCACCTCTCGCTGACGGAAAAGGCCGGCGTCGCCCGCGCCGCACTGGCGCTGGGCCGTCTCGACCCCGCCGACCCCGCGCTCGACGGCATCGACTTCGCCACCTGGCTGCGCCGCCAGGGGCAGTCGCAGCGCACCATCGAGGCCCTCTGGGACCTCGTCGGCGTCGCCACGCTCAACGCGACCGCGCCGAACGCCTCCATGGCGCTCGCCGCGATGGTCTTCAAGACCGGACTCCTCTCGGAACCGGGCGCCGCCGACATCGGCTGGGCCGCCGTGCCGCTCGGGGACCTGCACGACACCCTCGCCCGCAAGGCGCTCGAATCGGCGGGCGTGGAGATCCACCTGCGCACCCGGGTCGGTTCCCTCACCCGCGCCGAGGACGGCCTCTGGGCCGTCGAGACCGACGGCGAACGGTTCGAGGCGGACACCGTCGTCCTCGCCGTGCCGCAGGGTGAGACCCACCGGCTGCTGCCCGACGGCGCGCTCGACGACCCCGGCCGGCTGCTCGACCTCACCGACGCACCGATCCTGAACGTGCACGTCGTCTACGACCGCAAGGTGCTGCGCAAACCGTTCTTCGCCGCGCTCGGCTCACCCGTGCAATGGGTCTTCGACCGCACGGCGTCCTCCGGCCTCCAGGGCGGCGGCCAGTACCTCGCGGTGTCCCAGTCCGCGGCGCAGGACGAGATCGATCTGCCCGTCGCCGAGCTCCGCCGGCGCTACGTGCCCGAGCTGGAACGGCTCCTCCCGGCGGCGCGAGGGGCCGGGATCCGCGACTTCTTCGTCACCCGGGAACGCACCGCGACCTTCGCACCCACGCCTGGCGTAGGGCGGCTGAGGCCGGGCACGCACACCCGCGCCGCCGGGCTGCACCTGGCGGGAGCATGGACCGCCACCGGCTGGCCCGCCACGATGGAGGGTGCCGTCCGCAGTGGCTTCAGTGCCGTGGACGCCGCGCTCCAGGCCCTCGGCCGGCCACACGAACATCCGCTGCAGGAGGCGGCATGAGCAGTACCACCGGAACAAGAGGAGAGTCTGTGACCCCGGCGAATCCGGCTTACGACACCGTGGCGGACACCACGGACGTCACCGCGCTTCTGGAGCGCGGAAGGGCCCTGTCAGCGCCGGTGCTGCGAGCTGCCGTGGACCGGCTGGCGCCGCCCATGGACACCGTCGCGGCCTATCACTTCGGCTGGATCGATGCCCAGGGCCGACCGGCCGACGGCGACGGCGGCAAAGCAGTGCGTCCCGCGCTGGCCCTGCTGTCCGCGGAAGCGGCGGGCGCCCCGGCGGAGGCCGGGATCCCCGGAGCCGTCGCCGTCGAACTCGTGCACAACTTCTCGCTGCTGCACGACGACCTGATGGACGGCGACGAGCAGCGCCGTCACCGCGACACCGTATGGAAGGTGCACGGGCCCGCCCAGGCGATCCTCGTCGGGGACGCGCTCTTCGCGCTGGCCAACGAGATCCTGCTGGAACTCGGCACCGTCGAGGCCGGCCGGGCCGCCCGCCGGCTGACCACGGCCAGCCGCAAGCTGATCGACGGTCAGGCCCAGGACATCTCCTACGAGCACCGCGAGCGGGTCACCGTCGAGGAGTGCCTGGAGATGGAGGGCAACAAGACGGGCGCCCTCCTCGCCTGCGCCGTCTCCATCGGCGCCGTGCTCGGCGGAGCCGATGACCGCACCGCCGACACCCTGGAGGCGTACGGCTACCACCTCGGCCTCGCCTTCCAGGCGGTCGACGACCTGCTCGGGATCTGGGGCGACCCCGAATCCACGGGCAAGCAGACCTGGAGCGATCTGCGCCAGCGCAAGAAGTCCCTGCCCGTCGTGGCCGCGCTCGCCGCGGGCGGACCGGCCTCGGAGCGTCTGGGCGAGCTGCTCGCCGCCGACGCCAAGAGCAGCGACTTCGACAGCTTCTCCGAAGAGGAGTTCGCCGCCCGTGCGGCACTCATCGAGGAGGCGGGCGGCCGCGAGTGGACCGCCCAGGAAGCCCGCCGTCAGCACGCGGTAGCCATCGAGGCGCTGCACGGCGTCGACATGCCGGAACGAGTGCGGGCGCAGCTCACCGAGCTCGCCGACTTCGTGGTCGTACGAAAGAGATGATCACCATCCAGATATGACTCGCAGTCGCCGGCGGGCGCCCCAAGGG
>NZ_JBHWZS010000131.1:0-22097 GCF_042728155.1 Streptomyces sp. NPDC060209 | reverse complement strand
GCGTTCCTCCAAACGCCCCGGGGCCGGATCTTGTCATGGCCGCGGTCGTCAGGCGTGCATGACCGGTACGTCGTACTGGGGGATCCACTTGTCGCGGGTGACGACCGTCAGCCCTTCGGTCTGGGCCTGGGCGACGAGGATGCGGTCGAAGGGGTCACGGTGGAGCGGGGGGAGGCGGCCTGCCTTGACGCCGTGCCCCGCGGTGATCGCGAGGCTGGTCAGCTGGCAGTCGCGGACCCGCTCTGCCAGATCATCGGGCCCTGCCGGCTTCCCGGCTGACTGTTTGATGGCAATTTCCCACGGAGTCGCGGCACTGAGGTAGACGGCAGGCTCCGTGTCGATGAGGTCCTTCAGCTCGTCGGAGAGCTCAGAGGAGTCGTCGAGCCACCACAGGGCGACATGGGTGTCGAGCAGAAGGCGCATCAGTGCATCCCGAAGGCGTCGGCGATGTCGTCCGGGAGCTCGTCGAAGTCGTCGGGGATGTGGATCTGTCCCCGGAGAGATCCACGACCGGTCCGGCGCACCTTCGGGTGAAGGGGCACGACCTTCGCGATGGGCTCGCCCGCCCGGCTGATGACGACCTCCTCGCCGGTCTCGACCTGTTGCAGTATCCGGGAGAAGTGGGTCTTGGCCTCGTGCACGTTGTACTGCCGGGCTGCTTCCATGACGCCTCGCTCGGGCCAGAAGTGGACTAGGTACCGGACTAAGGCTAGCCCCGCTGCCGCCGTACGGACAACGGCGTTCCCTCGCGCGAGTGACACACCGGCGTCGTACGCTGGACACCCCGGCCCGTCCCACGTGTCGGGTCCTTCGCGTTGCTCACTCGCCACACCGGACGGAACCCTTCATGAGCCTGCACGGTCTGCTGGACGTCGTCGTCACCGACCCGGCGCTCTCCGAAGCGGTGAAGGCCGCATCCGACGGCCACCGGGCCCATGTCGACCTGGTCGGCCCGCCCGCCGCGCGCCCCTTCGCCGTGGCCGCTCTGGCGCGTGAGGCGGGGCGCACCGTGCTGGCCGTCACCGCGACCGGCCGGGAGGCCGAGGACCTGGCGGCCGCGCTGCGGACCCTGCTGCCTCCCGACACCGTGGCGGAGTTCCCCTCCTGGGAGACCCTGCCCCACGAGCGGCTCTCGCCCCGCTCGGACACCGTGGGCCGCCGCCTCGCCGTGCTGCGCAGGCTCGCTCACCCCCGGCAGGACGACCCGGAGACCGGGCCGGTCAGCGTGGTCGTCGCCCCGGTCCGCTCCGTGCTCCAGCCGCAGGTCAAGGGGCTCGGCGACCTGGAGCCCGTCGCGCTGAGCAGTGGACAGACCGCGGACCTGGGTGACGTCGTGGACGCGCTGGCGGCAGCGGCGTACGCGCGCGTGGAGCTGGTCGAGAAGCGCGGGGAGTTCGCCGTGCGCGGCGGCATCCTGGACGTCTTCCCCCCGACGGAGGAGCACCCCCTCCGGGTGGAGTTCTGGGGCGACGACGTCGAGGAGATCCGCTACTTCAAGATCGCCGACCAGCGGTCCCTGGAGGTCGCCGAGCACGGGCTGTGGGCCCCGCCCTGCCGTGAGCTGCTGCTCACCGAGGACGTACGGGCCCGGGCGGCGGCTCTCGCCGAGGCGCACCCGGAGCTGGGCGAGCTGCTGGGGAAGATCGCCGAGGGGATCGCCGTGGAGGGCATGGAGTCCCTGGCCCCCGTGCTCGTCGACGAGATGGAACTGCTGCTCGACGTCATGCCGAAGGGCTCCATGGCGCTGGTCTGCGATCCCGAGCGGGTGCGGACCCGGGCGGCGGACCTCGTCGCGACCAGCCAGGAGTTCCTCCAGGCGTCCTGGGCGGCCACCGCGGGCGGCGGCGAGGCCCCGATCGATGTCGGCGCGGCCTCCCTGTGGGGCATCGCCGACGTCCGGGACCGGGCCCGTGAGCTGGGCATGATGTGGTGGTCCACCTCCCCGTTCGCCGCCGACGAGGACCTGGACGGGGACACCCTGAAGCTGGGGATGCACGCCCCGGAGGCGTACCGCGGCGACACCGCCCGCGCGCTCGCCGACACCAAGGGATGGCTCGCCGACGGCTGGCGCACGGTGTACGTCACCGAGGGGCAGGGGCCCGCCTCCCGCACGGTCGAGGTGCTGGGCGGCGAGGGCATCGCGGCCAGGCTCGACCAGCACCTGACCGAGATCACGCCGTCGCTCGTCCACGTCTCGTGCGGGGCCATCGACAACGGCTTCGTCGACCCGGCCCTGAAGCTGGCGGTGCTGACCGAGACGGACCTGACCGGCCAGCGCACGGCGAGCAAGGACCTGGGGCGGATGCCCGCCCGCCGCCGCAAGTCCGTCGATCCGCTGACCCTTCAGGCGGGCGACTACATCGTCCACGAGCAGCACGGTGTCGGCCGCTACATCGAGATGGTCCAGCGCACCGTGCAGGGCGCGACCCGCGAGTACCTCCTCGTCGAGTACGCCCCCGCCAAGCGCGGCCAGCCCGGGGACCGCCTCTACATCCCCACCGACCAGCTGGAGCAGGTCACCAAGTACGTCGGCGGCGAGGCCCCGACCCTGCACCGCCTCGGCGGCGCCGACTGGACGAAGACGAAGCAGCGGGCCAAGAAGGCGGTCAAGGAGATCGCCGCCGACCTGATCAAGCTGTACTCCGCGCGGATGGCGGCTCCCGGCCACGCGTTCGCCCCGGACACCCCGTGGCAGCGGGAGCTGGAGGACGCCTTCCCGTACGCGGAGACGCCCGACCAGCTGTCCACGATCGCCGAGGTCAAGGAGGACATGGAGAAGTCCGTCCCGATGGACCGGCTGATCTGCGGCGACGTCGGCTACGGCAAGACGGAGATCGCGGTGCGCGCGGCCTTCAAGGCGGTCCAGGACGGCAAGCAGGTCGCGGTGCTGGTGCCGACGACGCTGCTGGTCCAGCAGCACTTCGGCACCTTCACCGAGCGGTACGCCCAGTTCCCCGTCAACGTGCGGGCGCTGAGCCGCTTCCAGTCGGACACCGAGTCGAAGGCGACGCTGGAGGGGCTGAAGGACGGGTCCGTGGACCTGGTCATCGGCACGCACCGGCTGTTCTCGTCGGAGACCAAGTTCAAGGACCTCGGCCTGGTCATCGTCGACGAGGAGCAGCGCTTCGGCGTGGAGCACAAGGAGCAGCTGAAGAAGCTCCGGGCCAACGTGGACGTGCTCACGATGTCGGCGACGCCCATCCCCCGAACGCTCGAAATGGCCGTCACGGGCATCCGCGAGATGTCGACGATCACGACGCCCCCCGAGGAGCGGCACCCGGTCCTCACCTTCGTCGGGCCGTACGAGGAGAAGCAGATCGGCGCGGCCGTGCGGCGTGAACTCCTGCGCGAGGGCCAGGTGTTCTACATCCACAACCGGGTCGAGTCCATCGACCGGGCCGCTGCGCGGCTGCGTGAGATCGTGCCCGAGGCGCGGATCGCGACGGCGCACGGGCAGATGGGGGAGAGCCAGCTGGAGCAGGTCGTCGTCGACTTCTGGGAGAAGAGGTTCGACGTCCTGGTCTCCACGACGATCGTCGAGTCCGGCATCGACATCTCCAACGCCAACACGCTGATCGTGGAGCGCGGCGACAACTTCGGTCTCTCCCAGCTGCACCAGCTGCGCGGCCGTGTCGGCCGAGGCCGGGACCGGGGCTACTCCTACTTCCTGTATCCGCCGGAGAAGCCGCTGACGGAGACCGCGCACGAACGTCTGGCGACGATCGCCCAGCACACCGAGATGGGTGCGGGCATGTACGTGGCGATGAAGGACCTGGAGATCCGCGGCGCCGGGAACATGCTCGGCGGCGAGCAGTCCGGCCACATCGCGGGGGTCGGCTTCGACCTGTACATCCGGATGGTCGGCGAGGCGGTGGCGGACTACCGGGCGGCGGTGGACGGCGGGGTCGAGGAGGAGCCGCCGCTGGAGGTCAAGATCGAGCTTCCGGTCGACGCGCACGTCCCGCACGACTACGCCCCGGGCGAGCGGCTGCGCCTGCAGGCGTACCGCGCGATCGCCTCGGCGAATTCGGAGGAGGACATCAGGGCGGTGCGCGAGGAGCTCACCGACCGCTACGGCAAGCTGCCGGAGCCGGTGGAGAACCTCCTGCTGGTGGCGGGTCTGCGCATGCTGGCCCGGGCCTGCGGGGTGGGCGAGATCGTGCTGCAGGGGCCGAACATCCGCTTCGCGCCGGTGGAGCTGCGGGAGTCGCAGGAGCTGCGGCTGAAGCGGCTGCACCCGAAGACGGTCATCAAGCCGGCGGCCCACCAGATCCTGGTGCCGCGTCCGACGGCGGGCCGGATCGGCGGGAAGCCGGTGGTGGGCCGCGAACTCCTGTCTTGGACGGGGGAGTTCCTCACGACGATCCTGGGGTCCTGACTCCCGGATCCTGGGGGAACAGGAGGCCGGCGAGGACCCGGAAGACGTCCTCGGGGTCCCTGTCCCCCACGGGCGCGTCCAGGTTGCCGCTGAGCAGCAGGGTGGCGAAGCCGTGGGCGAGGGACCAGGCGGCGATGCCCGCGAGGCGGTCGTCCTCGCCGCGGGCGGTGTCGGGCAGGCCTGAGACCCCGGCGCGCAGGGCTTCGGTGGCGCGGGCCTTCGCCGCGATCAGTCCGGGGTCGTCGGGGCGGTGCAGTTCGGGGCGGAACATCACCTGGAAGTGCGCGGGGTGCCCTGCCGCGAACCGCACGTAGGCGACGCCGCGTTCCCGTAGGTCCGGGGCGTCGGTCAGGGCGTCGGCGAACAGGGTGTAGCCCTCGGCGGCGACTGCGGTGAGAAGGCCCGTCCGGTCCTTGAAGTGGTGGGCCGGTGCGGCATGGGAGACGCCGGCCCGGCGGGCCAGGTCGCGCAGGGACAGGGCGTCGGGGCCGTCCTGGGCGATGACGTCGAGGGCGGCGGTGAGCAGGGTCCGCCGCAGGTCGCCGTGGTGATAGGTGCGTTCGCTGGTCATGCCACGTACGGTACGCGCAATCTAGTCATTGACAAGTTGGCGGCGTAGGCGCACTCTGGATATCTAGTCACTGACAAGATTGACCGGGAGCGGGAGGTCGGGAGATGTCCGACGAACTGGGTCGCGTGCGCCGGATGTGGCACCTGCTGGAGCCCTTGCACGCCGTCCTCTACTACGCGCCGGAAGCCTTCGAGGAGGCCTCCGCGCTGGGATACGCCACGGACGAGCGCTGGCCGAGCTACTTCGCGTGGCGCGCCGCGCCGCTCGGGGCGGTGGGCGCGGACCGGGTGGTGGAGACGTTCTACAGCTTCAGTCCCCGGATGATCGGCGGATATGTGCCGGCCGGCTGGTCCGTCGCCTCCCCGGAGACGGTTCTCGCCTCCCGGGCGAAGGCGGTCGACCGGGCGTACCGGGCACTGTTCGGGGACCGGGTCGACGGTCCGGAGCTCGCCGAGGCCGCCGCGCTCGCCCGGCGGGCCGCCCAGGCGGCGGACGTGACCGGACGCCCGCTCGCCTCGGCCGTCGCCGCGCTGCCGTGGCCGGAAGCGCCCCACCTGGCGCTCTGGCACGCCGCGACGGTCCTGCGGGAGCACCGGGGGGACGGCCATCTGGAGGCGCTCGCCTCCGCGGGCCTCGACCCGGTCGAGTCGCTGGTCTCCTTCGCGGCCGTCGGGGCGGCGCGCCCGCAGGTGTTCGAGAGCCGGGGGTGGAGCGGGGCGGAGTGGTCGGCGGCGCGCGACCGTCTTCTGGAGCGCGGGCTCCTGGAGGAGGACGGGACGGCCACGGACGCCGGCCGGGCCCTGCGGGCCGAGGTGGAACGGCGCACGGACGAACTGGCGTCCGCCCCGTGGGCAGCCCTGGACCTGGCGGAACAGGAGCGGCTCGTGGAGCTGCTGGGGCCCTTGTGGGTGGAGGTGCTCGGCTCGGGGCTGCTGCCTTCCGAGACGACGCTGGGCATCGGAAAGGTATGAGGGCGGCGCCGGGGCGAGGCCGCCCCGGTCAGCGGGTGCCGGCCTCCGTGGGGTTGCCGCCGCTGGGCAGTTTCCGGTCCGGGCAGGCCTTCAGCACCTTCGTCATCGCGTCCTTCTCGGCCGGTGTCACCCACAGCCCGTACTTCTTCTTGACCGCGACCTGCCCCGCCACATAGGTGCAGCGGTATTCCTTGTTGGGGGGCAGCCAGGTCGCGGTGTCCCCGTCCCCCTTACGGCGGTTGGCGGAGGAGACGGCCGCGACGAGGTTGAGCGGATCGTTCGCGAAGGCCCGCCGCTTGGCGTCGCTCCACTTCTGCGCGCCCTTCTGCCAGGCGTCGGACAGGGCGACGAGATGGTCTATGTCGACCTTGCTGCGTCCGCGTACGAAGGTGACGCGGCCTCCGGTGTAGGGGTCCGGGTCGAGGACTCCACGCAGCACCTTGCATCCGTCGGAGTCCCGGGCGACGTCGTCGAGCTGCGCGGCCAGTACGTCGTCGCGGGTCCCGCATCCGTTGTCGTCGGTGTCGAGCCAGCCGGACCCGAACGCGTCGCGCTCGTAACCCGTCCTGGGCGCCCGGCCCTTCACCGTCAGGCTGCCGGTGGCCTGCAACGCCGAACCGGCGGAGACGGGGCCGGGCGCCGTGTCCGCCGGGCCGTCCGTGATCTCACAGCCGGACAGGGCGAGCGCACCGGCCAGCGTCAGGGTGGCGAACGGAAGCAGGCGGCGGGCGCGGGGCGGGGCGTGGAAGGGAGTCACGAGGAATCAGGGTAGGTGCAGGGTGCGGGCCGCCGGGAGGGCGCATGACCCTGGACGCCGCGAAATGGGGTTGGCCGACCGTTGCGGGATGTCTAGCGTTCGGTGGATGGACCTGACTGTCACCACACTTGCCGAGCGTCCCGAGCTGGCCCGGGCCATGGACGAGATGCCCAACACATGGCCGGAATTCATACTCGAGGACCCGATCGGCTGGGCCAACTTCCCCAGGATCGTGAAGGAGTTCCCGGAGTACGTGCTCGTGGCCACCGACCCGGACGGCGCTGTGGTGGCACGTGCGTACAGCGTGCCGTTCGCCCTGGAGGCGCCGGGGCGGGGGCGGCTGCCCGAGGGCGGGTGGGACCGGCTGCTGCTCTGGGCGTTCTCGGACCTGCGGGTCGGGCGTACACCGGACACGGTCGGCGCGATCGAGATCACCGTCGCCAAGGGGTGGCTGGGGCACGGGATCTCCGGCCTGATGGTCGCCGCGATGCGGGACAACGCCGGGCGGCTGGGATTCCAGGAGCTCGTCGCGCCGGTGCGGCCGAACGCGAAGCACACCGATGCGGCGGCGCCCATGGAGGACTACGCCCGGCGCGTCCGGGAGGAGGACGGGCTGCCGTACGACCCCTGGCTGCGGGTGCACGTGCGGGCCGGTGGAGTCATCGAGGCGGTGGCTCCGGTGTCGATGACGGTGAGCGGGTCCCTGGAGCGCTGGCGGGCCTGGACCGGACTGCCCTTCGACACGGAGGGGGCGGTGGAGGTGCCCGGCGCCCTTGTGCCGGTGCACTGTTCGCTCGCCCACGGATACGCCGTGTACGTGGAGCCGAACGTGTGGGTGCGCCACCGGGCGTGAGCAAGGGGCGGATCGTGCCCTCCGTGCCGTCACGCCGGAATCGCCATGTACCGTACAGCGTCCACATCGCCCCGGGGCCCTGTGCGCGCTCCCGCCCGGCCGGCCCGAGTGGGCTCCCCCGTGCCTTCCCGTAAGGAACAGACCGTGAAGCCTGCTGCGCCCGTCGGCATCGACCGAAGACCCCGTACGCCGATGACGGCGACCTTGACGGCAATGCCCAGAGTCCTGGTGGCCGTGGTGCCCCTGGTCACGCTGGGCATGCTGGCCTTCGTCCCGTCCCTCGTCATCGCCCTGCGCCGGCGAAGGGCCGCCGACTGGCTGGTGTGCGCCGGGTTCACCGCCGTCACCACCGCGTGGCTCGCCTGGGCGGTTCTCACCCCGGTCGAGACCCACGGACCGGGTTTCGCGGTGGATCTGCTGTTGCTGCTGGGCACGACCCTCGGTGCGGCGGCGCATGCCGTGTTCGGGTGGCACGCACCCGAACGGCCCGTTCACGAAGCGAAGGTGACGGCGTGAAGACCCGTCGTACGTGGAGGGGGAGGAGCACGGCCGCGACCGGCCGGTGGATGCCCCGTGTGCGAAGGCTCCTCCTCGCGTCGCAGGTCACCTTCCGCGGGCGCCGCGGCGTCTGGGCGGCCGGCGGGGCGCTCGCGCTCGTGTGCGCACTCCTCGTCGGCTGGCTGTTCACCGGTGGGGACTCGGCGGGCCCACCGGACGCCCGCGCGCGCCAGTACCGGGACTTCGACGCCTGCCTCCTCACCGGTGACCAGGGCATCGTGACGGGCACCCCCGCCGCTCCGGTCTGGCAGGGCATGCAGCGGGCCTCCGGCGACACGCGGGTCCGTGTCACCCATCTCCCGGTCATGGGCGAGCAGTCGGAGGCGAACGCGCAGCCCCACCTGAACAGCCTGGTCCAGCGCGGCTGCGAGATCGTACTGGCGGCCGGACCCGCCCAGACCGAGGCGGTGCGGAAGGCGGTGAAGGGCCATCCGGAGGTGCGGTTCGTGGTCGTCGGAGCACAGGGAACGGCCGCGGGCACGACCGGCGGGCTCACGGTCGTGGCTCCTGGCGCCGGGCTGACCGACGAGGTCGCGGAGACCGTCCGACGGATCGTCAAGGACGCCGGGCCATAGGTGTCATGGGGAAGTCTTTACTATGAGATAAAGATCGCATAAGGCCGACGGTGGATTGAGTAGATCTTGTGACCGACGGTAGGGCAATCTCGCGAGGCTATTTGTAGACTTCGTGAAGAGAAAGCAGCCCTGATGCCTGCTCGATGGCGTAGACCATCACAGTTCTTCCCACCCGGTCCCATCGGGCGTCGCAGGGCACGAGGTACGGCACTCGCCGTACTTGTCTCGTTCTCCTGCATGCTCACGACCGAGACGGCTTCGGCCGCGGGTGAGACCCTTCCGGCGCTCTCGATGCCCCGGATGTCCCTCTCCGGCCTGTGGGAGTGGGCGGAGTCCTCGCCCACGGACACCCCCGACCAGGAGAGCGGCACCGCCCGCGGCAAGAGCCACACCGCCACCGCCTCGCAGACCCGCAGCGACCTCGGCGTGGGCCACAGCCCTGGAAAGGGCAAGGGCGAGCTCGACTCGTACGAGCGCTACGCCGACCCCGCGGACAAGGCCGTCTCCGACCCCGCCGCGGGCAACGCCAAGAGCTTCGACGCGAAGACCAGCAAGCGGAACGCGAAGAAGTCCACGGCGACATCGGACTTCTACGTCAACGCGGACGGGTCGACCACGGTCCGCCACTTCGCGAGCCGGTCCAACTTCAAGGCGGCCGACGGCACCTGGAAGCCGATCGACACCGATCTGACCAGGGACGAGGACGGCAGGCTCCAGCAGAGCGCCAACTCGCTCGACGTCGAGTTCGCCGCTGACGCCGCCGACCAGCAGCTCGCCTCCGTCGACTTCGGAGAGGGACGCAGCCTCGCCTACGCGCTTCGCGGCGCGAAGAAGGCCACCCCCACGGTCGACGCGGACAACACGGCCACGTACGCCGATGTCCTGCCGGAGACCGACCTGCTGCTCTCGCCGCTCACCGAGGGGTTCAAGGAGCGCCTGGTCCTCCATTCGGCCGACGCTCCGAACTCCTGGCTGTTCCCCCTCGACGTCAAGGGCCTCACCCCGCGCGTGACGGACAGCGGGGACGTGGAGTTCACCGACGCGGACGGGGAGGTGACCGCCACCATTCCGCACGCCTTCATGGAGGACTCCAAGGTCGACCCGCGCTCCGGGGACGCCACCCTGTCCCGGGCCCTCACCTACGAACTGACCACCGCCGACGGCAGGCCCGCGCTCCGGCTGACCGCCGACCGGGGCTGGCTGGACGACCCGGCCCGGGTCTATCCCGTCACCGTGGACCCGACCGTCGCCGCGAGCAACTCGACCTACGCGCAGAGCACGATCGGCGGCGACCACTCCACCGAGAACCAGATCAAGGTCGGCAGCTACGACGCCGGTACCAACAAGGCGAACTCGTTCCTCCAGTTCTCCTCGCTGGGGACCACGCTCAAGGGCCAGCGGGTCAGTGCCGCCACCCTCAACGTGTACGCGGTCTGGTCCGCGACCTGCACCGCGGAGCCGTTCTCGGTGAGCCCGGTGACGACGTCCTGGACACCGTCCGGCGTCACCTCCTACCCCGGCCCGGCGTACGGCGCCGCGATCGGCAGCGTCACCGCGGCCCCCGGCGCCTCCTGCAGCAACAACGCGGGCGGCACGAACGACCTGAACGTCGGCGTCAAGATGCCGGTGAGTCTGTCCAAGAGCTGGTTCGACGGTGTCGCCACCGGCAGTCCGAACTACGGTCTGGCGCTGAGCGCACCGACCGGTGACGGGCTGCACTGGAAGAAGTTCCACTCGGACAACAGCGCCAAGGCGGCGTTCCGGCCCGCCCTGGACCTGACGTACACGGCCAACACGGCGCCGCAGATCAACGCCCAGTACCCGCCGGAGAACCACCAGTCCAACACCCTCCAGCCGGAACTCCTGGTCTACGCGAGCGACGCCGACAAGTGGCCGATGCCGACGCTGACGTACGCCTTCGAGGTGTACGACGCGGACAGCGACAGCACCACACCCGTCGCCACCTCCGGGATACAGGCCAAGAGCAGCTGGAAGATACCCGCCGGCAAGCTCAAGTGGAGCAAGAACTACGCCTGGTACGTGAGCGTCACCGACGGATACGACTCGGTGATGTACTCGGCGAGCCGGTTCGCCACCGCCGTGCCGCAGCCGCCGGTCACCTCGGGCCTCGCCCAGAACACCGACGGCCACGAATTCGACCCGAGCGACGGCAACTACACCACGGAGGACACCGACGCCGAGATCGAGGTCGTCGGCCCCTCGCTGTCGGTGGAGCGTTCGTACAACAGCCTCGACCCGCGCACCGACGGTGCCTTCGGAGCGGGCTGGGCGACGGTCACCGACATGAAGGCCGTCGAGGTCAAGGACGGATCCGGCGCACTCACCAGCGTCGTCGTCACCTACCCGGGCGGCGAGCAGGTCGCCTTCGGCCGCAACGCCGACGGGACCTTCGTCCCGCCGATGGGCCGCTACGCCAGGCTGGCACCCGCCGCGTCGGGCGGCGGCTACACGCTGACCGACAAGGACTTCACGGTCTACAGCTTCCAGCAGGCGGTGACGGGCCGGGCCGGCACCTTCGCGATCTCCTCGATCAAGGACTACGCGAACCGCGCGGAGACCTTCACCTACACCGGCGGCAAGCTCAGCAAGGTCACCAACACGACCTCCAACCGGTCGCTGGCCTTCGCCTGGCAGACGCCTGCCGGAGCCACCGCCCCGCACGTGACGACCGTGACCACCGACGCCGCCACGACCGGGGACACGAGCACCGCCCAGGTCTGGCAGTACGGCTACTCCGGTGACCAGCTCACCAAGGTCTGCCCGCCCGCCGACGCCACCAAGTGCACGGTCTACGGCTACGCGACGGGCAACCACTACCGCACCACCGTCCTGGACGCGGACCCGTTCGCGTACTGGCGGCTCGGTGAGACCACCGGGACGGTCGCCACCGACGCGATCGACCTCAACCAGGGCAAGTTCAACGGCCTCTACCGCAATGTGACCCTCGGCGGAGCGGGCCCGCTGGCCGGCTCCACGCAGAAGGCCGCCACCTTCAACGGCACCACGTCGTACGTCGAGATCCCGAGCGCCCCCGGCGCCACGCCCTCGTACACGACGGTCTCGCTGTGGTTCAAGACCACCCAGGCGGGCGGTGTCCTCTTCTATTACGGTGACAAGCCGCTCAGCGGCACCGACCCCGTCGGCACCACGAAGAAGAACACCCCGGCGGTGTACGTCGGCACGGACGGCAAGCTCCGCGGCTGCCTGGCCATGTCACCCGGGTGCATGACCACGACCGCCTCCACGGCCACCGTCACGGACGGCAAGTGGCACAACGTCGCCCTCACCGGCGCGGCCACCTCCCAGACGCTCTACCTCGACGGTGCCAAGCAGGGCAGTCTCGCCGGAGCCATCAACGACTGGGAGCAGCCCTACATCTCCTTCGGTGCCGGGGTGAACACCGACGGCTGGCCCGCCATGAACGCCTCCGACACGCTGGGGCACTACGCGGGACAGCTCGCCGAGGTCGCCGTCTACACCGAGGCGCTCGACCCGTCGGTCATCACCGCCCAGTACCAGGCGGCCACCCGGTCCGCGGGACTGCTCAACAAGATCACCACGCCGAACGGCAAGACCCAGTCCGCCGTCACCTACGGCACCACCGACGACCTGGTCCTCCAGGCCACCGACGGCGACGGCGGCACCTGGAAGCTGAACCCGGCAACGGTCACCGGCTCCTCGCAGGTCTACCGCTCCGCGGTGATGGGATCCGCCCCCGCCGGGTACTGGCGCCTGGACGACACCCAGGGTGCCGCGCAGGCCGCCAACGAGGTGCACACCGGATTCGGTACGTACAGCAACGTAACGCAGGGCGTGGCCGGTCCCTTCGGCGCCGGTGACGTCAGTGCGGCGCAGTTCAACGGCACCAGCTCGTACGCGGAGATCCCGTACGCACCGTGGCACGGCAAGGGCGACCGCTCCGTCGAGCTGTGGTTCAGGACGGCGAAGCCCGGTGTCCTGGTCACCGACCAGGACCAGGCCATCAACGACCCCGCGGGAGTCGTGGGATCGCACTCCCCGCTGCTCTACGTCGCCGCAGACGGCAAGCTGCGCGGCCACTGGTGGAGCGCGAGCGGCAGTGGCTCGACGGACTTCGGCTCCACATCCACGGTCACCGACAACGGCTGGCACCACGCGGTCCTCTCCGCCACCGGCACCACCCAGACGATGTACCTGGACGGTGTGAAGCAGGGCGTCTTCAACGGGGCGGCCGGCGACGAGAACAACAAGCACACCTACATCGGTGCAGGCTTCGCCAAGGGCTGGATCAGCGCACCCGGCGACATCAGCTACTTCACCGGCTCCATCGCCGAGGTCGCCGTGCACGCGGGCGGTCTCACCGAGGACCAGGTCGAGCAGCACTGGTCGGCGTACAAGGCGTCCGCGGGCGTGGCCCCGGTGCGGACGGTGAAGCTCACCGACCCGGCCGGCAAGACGCTGACCTACGTGTACGACGCGGAGATGGGCAACCGCCTGCTGACCGCGATCGACACGAACGGCAAGCGGACCACGTACGGCTACGACACGGCGGGCTTCCTGCACACCGTGACCGATGCCAACGGCAACCGGTCGGTCACCGGCCACGACATCCGCGGCAACACGGTCTCCCAGACCATGTGCCAGGACACCGCGGCGGGCAAGTGCGCCACCGACTACTACACCTACTACCCGGACTCCACCACGGCGTTCCCGCCGATGGACCCGCGCAACGACCTGGTGCTCACCGAGCGCGACGGCCGTTCCTCGGGGCCGACGGACAACACCTACCTGACCGGCTACGCGTACGACACGGCGGGCAACCTCACCTCGGTGACGACGCCGCCGGTGCCGGGCCACCCCAACGGCCGGACCGCCACCACCACGTACACGACGGCCGCCACCCCGGCGGCCGAGGGAGGCACCGCCAAGGCGCCGGCCGGGCTGGTCGCCGAGGTGGTCACACCGGGCGGCCGGAGGACCGCGTACTCCTACTTCGCCAACGGTGACCTCGCCGAGGTGACCGACGCCAACGGCGCCGAGGAGCGGAGCACCTACGACAACCTCGGCCGTCAGCTCACCAGGACCGAGGTGACGGACACCCAGCCGGGCGGCATCACCACGACCCTGACGTACGACAAGGACGACCAGGTCCTCACCGAGACCGACCCCCCGGTCACCAACCGGGTGACGGGCGCCGTCCACACCGGGCGGACCAGCACGGTGTACGACCTCGACGGCAACGTCACCGAGCAGACGGTCGCCGACCTCACCGGCGGCGACGCGTCCCGCAGGACGTCGATCACGTACGACGCGTACAACCGCATGGCCTCCCGGACCGACCCGGGCGGTGACACCACGTCGTTCGAATACGACGTGTACGGGAACAAGGTCAAGGAGACCGACCCGGCCGGCAACGTCAACACGTACACCTTCGACGGCGAGGGCAGGCCCCTCACCACCAATCTGCTGGACTACACGGGGGACCCGGCCGACCCGTCGGCGCCCACCACCCTCGTGCAGGAGTCGCGGGCCTACGACCCGGCGGGCCGGCTCGCCTCGATCACCGACGCGATGGGTCACGTCACGGCGTACACGTACACCGACGACGGCCTCGCCGCCACGGTGACGCGCAAGGACCCGGCCAACGGCCTCTCCTTCACCGAGGAGGCCAACACCTACGACGCGGCCGGCAACCTGATCAGGCAGGTCACCAACGACGGCCGGACCATCTCCGCCTTCACGGTGGACGCGGCCGACCGCACCACGTCGTCGGTCCTGGACCCGGCCGGGCTCGCCCGGACCACCAAGGTGAGCTACGACCCCGACGACAACGTCGTCTCGGAGACCGACCTCGATCCGGCCAACGGCCGCACCAGCACCGAGGACACGCTCTACGACAACCTGGGCAACGTCACCGGGGCCACCCTCCACGACGGCACCACCGCACCGGTGGGCCGCTGGAAGCTGGCCGAGACCAGTGGCCTGACGGCCGCGGACTCCTCCGGCGGAAACCGTGCGGTCACCCTCGGCAGTGCGGTCACCCGCTCCACCGAGCACGGCGGCGCCGCCGTCCTCAACGGCACGGCCAACGCCTACGGCCAGGCGAAGGGCGCCGCGGTCAACACCGGCGGCTCCTTCACCGTCTCGGCCTGGGTCAAGCTGAACTCCACCGCGGCCAACAGCACCTTCCTCGCGCAGGACGGCGAGATCGGCAGCGGCTTCCAGCTGTACTACGCCACGGCGTACGGCTGGACGTTCAACCGGCACGCCTCGGACTCGTCCGCCCCGACCATCGTGCGCGCCAGCTCCGGTACCGCCGCGGTGACCACCGGCACCTGGACACATCTGACGGGTGTCTACGACAAGGACGCCGGCCAGATCAGGCTGTACGTCAACGGCGTCCAGGCCGGTACCTCGACCGCCTTCACCACTCCCTGGGACGCCACCGGGGCCCTGCAGATCGGCCGCAGGCTCCACCAGGGCGCCTACGGGGAGAACGCCGACGCCTCGCTCAGCGACATCCAGGTCTACGGCGAGGCGCTGACCGCGTCACAGGTGACCGCGCTGAAGGGCGGCACCCTCCCGGCAGCCGGCAGCTCGGTGCGCTCCACCAACTGGAAGCTGGACCAGCGCGGCCTGCCCCTGGCGATGACCGACGAGAACGGCGCCACGACCGACTACGGCTACGACGAGGCCGGTCAGCAGACCAGCGTCACCGAGCCGGCCGTCAGCGGTGAGACCGGAGGCACCGCCCCGGTGACCGTCCGGCCGGTGTCGATGACCGGTTACAACACGTTCGGGGAGGGCACCGAGTCCTCCGACCCGCTCGGCAACGTGGTGACGACGGCGTACGACGCCGAGGGCCAGGAGTCCTCGACGACGATGCCCGGCTACACCCCGCCGGGGGCCTCGGACCCGATCACGGGCATGACCTGGAACGAGTACAACAAGCTCGGTCAGGTCACCGCCGAGGTCGACCCCCTGGGCAAGCGCACCGAGTACGCCTACACGCAGCTCGGCGACCTGGCCTCGGTCAGGGAGCCCGGCGGCGCAACCACTCGGTACACGTACACCCCCAACGGCGACCAGCTGTCGGCCGTACGGCCCGGCGGCGCCCGCCAGGAGACCACCTGGGACTACCTCGGCCGCCCGGTCACGGACACGGACATCGTGCGCCAGCCGGCCGAGCGGGCGTACACCTCCATCAACGAGTACGACGCACCGGGAGGTGAACTCTCCCGGACGGTCAGCCCGACCGGGGTGAGCGAGTCCTACAAGTACAACGCCCTCGGTGAGACGACGGAGGTGACCGACGCCGCGGGTGCCACCAGCCGCTTCACGTACGACATGGACGGCCGGCCGCTCACCTCGGTGGATGCCGACGGCACCAGCACGGCCAACACCTACGACGGCTACGGCCAGCTGGTCGCCACGAAGGACCTGGACGGGACGGGCAAGGTGCTGCGCACGAGCAGCTCCACCTACGACCGTGCGGGCAACCCGACATCGGTGACCGACTACCGGGGCCACACCGTCACGCTCACCAGCGACGCGACGGGGATGATCACCAAGGCGGTCCAGCCGGTCTCGGAGACCGAGTCGATCACCACGACCTTCGGCTACGACGCGGCGGGCAACCGCACGCGCTTCACCGACGGCCGGGGCAACGCCTTCCTCACCACGTACAACGCGTGGGGCATGGCGGAGAAGGAGATCGAACCCTCCACCCCGGCGCACCCCGACCTCGCGGACCGTACGTTCACGATGGTCTACGACGCCGCGGGCCGTCCGAAGGAGCAGCGCTCCCCGGGCGGGGTCGTCGTCAGCAACGAGTACGACGACCGGAGCCGGCTCGTCCGCCAGCACGGTACGGGCGCGGAGGCGGAGACCACCGACCACACCTACACCTACGACGAGGACGACCAGATCACCTCGGTGGCGGGTTCGGGTGAGGAGAAGGACACCTTCTCCTACGACGACCGCGGTCTGCTCCTCAAGGCCGAAGGCCCGTCCGGCACCTCCGCGTTCGCTTACGACGGCAACGGGGCGATGACCTCGCGCAAGGACGCGTCGGGCACGTCGACCTTCGGGTACGACACCGCGGGCCGGCTGAACACGGCCGTGGACGCGGCGACAGGTACCTCGATGACGTACGGCTACGACGTCGAGTCCAACGTCACCTCGATCGACTACGGCCAGGGCAAGGGGAAGCGTGCCTTCTCGTACGACTCCCTGGGCCAGCTCACCACCGACAAGCTGACCTCGCCGACCGGGAAGACGCTGGCGTCCTTCACCTACGGCTACGACCTCAACGGCAACGAGACGTCGAAGACGACGACCGGTGTCGCCGGGGCCGCCACGAACACGTACACCTACGACTGGGCGAACCGCCTGTCGTCCTGGAACAACGGGAGCACGACCGAGCAGTACGGCTACGACGCGTCCGGCAACCGGACCCGCGTGGGCGGTGACACCTACACCTACGACGCCCGCAACCGCCTCACCTCGGACGGGCAGAGCACGTACACCTACACCGCGCGCGGCACGATGCGCACGGTCACCGACGAGGGAGGTGTGCAGACCTCGGTGAAGGCGGACGCCTTCAACCGGGTGATCAACGAGGGCGATCGGACGTACACGTACGACGGCCTGGACCGGACGCTTAAGGCGACGGACGGGCAGGGCGGCTCGGTGTACGACTTCGCGTACAGCGGGGCCGGCAACGACGTGGCGTCCGACGGCACCACGACGTACAGCCGCAATGTCGACGGTTCGCTGCTCGGTATCACGTCGGCGGTCGGCTCGGTGCTCGCGCTGACCGACATCCACGACGACGTGGTGGGCCAGTTCACCGCGGCCGGCGAGGCGCTGGCCGGCTCGACGACGTACTCCCCGTTCGGCAAGGTCGAGGAGTCGCAGGGCATGGTCGGCCACCTCGGCTACCAGTCGGGGTGGACGGACCCGGAGACCGCCAAGGTCAACATGGCGGCGCGCTGGTACTCACCGGAGACCGGCCAGTTCAACAGCCGGGACACGGTGGGCCTGAACCCGCTGCCGACCTCGGTGTCCGCGAACCGCTACGCGTACGCGGACCAGAACCCGATGACGGCCACGGACCCGACGGGCCACTGGCCGAGCTTCATCGACAAGGCCATCAAGAAGGTCAAGAAGAAGGTCAAGAAGACCGTCAAGTCGGCCTGGAAGAAGACCAAGAAGGCCATCAAGAAGGTCGCCAAGAAGGTCAAGTCCGCCGCCAAGAAGATCAAGAAGGCGGTCAAGAAGGTCGTCCGCAAGGCCAAGCGGGTGGTGCGCAAGGCCGTGCGCTATGTGGCCGACAGCGTCAAAAAGGTCAAGAGATACGTCAAGCGCACGTACAAACGCGTGAAGAAATACGTCCACAAGGTCGTCAAGCAGGTCAAGAAGACGGTCCGCAAGGTGGCCAAGGCCGTCGCGCACGTGGCGAAGAAGGTGGTGAAGGCCGCCAAGAAGGTCGGCAGAGCCGTCAAGAAGGCGGCGAAGGCCACAGCCAACTTCGTGAAGCAGCACGCCTCGACGATCGCTTCCGTGGCGACCGGTGTGGTGGTCTTCGCGGGCTGCACGGCGGCGAGCTTCGGCGCGGGCGTAGTCGCCTGCGGGATGCTCGCGGGCGCCGCTGCCAACGCGGTCGGCTACGCGATGAGCGACGGCCCCAAGACCCTGGCCGGCTTCGCGACCGCGGTCGGCGTGGGAGCCCTGACGGGCGCCCTCGGCGGCGCGGCCGGTGGAGCGGCCTCCGGAGCGGTGGGCCGTCTGCTCGCCGGTGTCGGAGGCAAGGCGCTGAACGGCGCGGCGATGGGCGCGGCGGGCGGCGCGGCGGAAGGCGCGGTCGGCTACGGCGTCTCCTGCGTGACCAGCGAGGAAGGCTGCAGCGTCAGCGGCGCGGCGAAGGCCACGGCGGTGGGCGCGGTCACCGGTGGTGTGTTCGGCGCGGCGGCGAGCAAGTTCGGCCGCAAGGGCTGCACCCCGCACAGCTTCACCGGTGCCACTCCGGTGGTGCTGGCGAACTCCACGACCAAGCCGATCTCCGAGATCAAGGTCGGGGACTACGTCCTCACCGCCGAACCCGGCAAGAACCAGAAGGAGAAGCACAAGGTCAAGGCGGTCATCGTCACCAAGACGGACCGCGAGTTCGTCGACGTCGTCGTGTCCACGAAGTCGGGCCCGAAGACGATCCAGACCACCAAGCACCACCAGTTCTACGAAGCCACGAAGGACGCCTGGACCCAGGCGGCCGACCTCAAGGCCGGACAGAAGCTCCAGAACGAGTCGGGCCGGCCGACCGTGGTGATCGACGTCAAGGCGTACACGGCGCAGCGCGTCACGTACGACCTGAGCGTCGAGGGCCTGCACACGTACCACGTGGGTGCGGGTGACACCGCGGTGCTGGTGCACAACCAGAACGAAGCGGACGGGGCCTGCCCGCTGGACGTCTCCGACGACGTCATCAAGAAGGGGCTCATGAACCTGGGCAAGCAGAATGTGGCCTCAGCGAAGCGACGTGTCGAGCGCGGCGAGCTGGACCGGCTGCCCGGAGCCTTCAGCGTCGGCCGCGATCGGACGACGGGTAAGGTCTATTCGGGCGACAGCGGACCGGCGACCGGTCACGCCAAGTCCGTGACGGACGCACTGCCGGCGAAGTCTCAGTTGGAAAACCAAAGGCCTCCCGGGGTCTGTGCGGAGGCGCGCATGTGCACCAATGCCATCAACGACGGCGCCGATCCAGCGAATCTGGATATCGTGACCGTCAACCAAAAGGGTAAGAAGTTCCCGATGTGCCCCAACTGCGCAACATGGGTGCCTGGGTTTGTCGGAAAGGTCCTGACGGGATGAGCAGCCAGACTGAGCAGCCGGAACGCGAAGCCCTCAGGGCCCTGCTGACCGGGGTGGAGCGGGTCGAGTTCGGCGAGGTGGACCTGGAGGCGGCGGTCGCCGCCTACACGAAAGCCGGATATGAGGTCACCGATCATCTCAGGGAGTTCCTGAAGAACTACGGTGAGATCGTGGTCGGCTGGACATCACCCCGGACAGGGGAGGAAATGGTCCTTTCGGTCACCCTTGAGGAAGCCATGGATGTCTATCCACCCAATGTCCGTAGCTACTCCCGGCAGCTGGGCATGAAGGCGGTTCCGGTCGGGGTCGCCATGGAGACCGAGGAGAACGTACTGCTCGTGGAGAACGGCGACATTGTGTTCGCCGGCGACGCCGGCATGCAGCGCGTCGGAAACGGCTTCGAAGAAGCGGTCAAGGCTTTCGTTTCCAGCACCTGGGACAAAACCTTCTTCTGACCGCGACGCGTTCTTCTCCAGAGCGCTTTGATATGAGCACGGGCCGTCGGGATTTTCGGCGGCCCGTGCTCCGTTTGTGCCTGCCTGAGTGAACTGGCTCAGTAAGGCCCCACCTGGAGGAACGGGCGGCCGCAAGTGGCTCGGTGCGCAGGCGGCTTTCCCGACCGTGGAATCGAGATCACTGTCTCGGACGGATCCGGTGACTACGGGCCGACATCGAGAGTCACCGGGCGCTGACGCCCTCACGGCCGCACAACACATTGAAGCCTCGTCGGAGAATCATCCGGCGAGGCTTCTTTTCCCTCCGCGCGAGGACTCTGTCGGTATCCGAACGCTGGATGGTGTCGGGAGCGACGACAGCCTGCGCTGCCGTCCTCCGCCTCCGTGTACGGGAGGCGGAGGCACCGCGGGCGCGGCCGGTTCGCGCGTCCGCGGTGCGTGAGGGGCGTCAGAGCTTCAGCTCCCACTGGCTCGCGTCGAGGGTGAAGTCCGGGCTGACCTCGACGGTCAGGGTGCCGGCGTCCGCCGGGGCGTCGAAGGCGTACTCCGCCGTGATCTTCTTGCCCGGCAGGACGGTGCCGGTGAAGCCTTCCCCGATCTTCTCGTCGAAGATCTGCTCCGCGTCCACCCCGTCCTCGCCGGCACGGGCCTCCAGGCTGACGAGGGTCGCGTCGAACTTCTCCTTGCCCTTGTTCTCGATGACCACCGTGACGGTGTACGCCTTGTTGCCCTTGGTGTGGCCGATCGCGAATTCACCCGCGGTGTAGGCGGCCGGGGCGTTGACCGTCACCTCCAGGCCGTCGTCGTACACGGCAGCGTCACCCCCCGTCAGGGCCTGGTCCTTCTCGGGGGCGTCCCCGCCCGTCGCGTCCTCGCCCTGCGCGTCGTTGTCGGCTCCGCCCGGTCTGGCGGAGGCCGAACTCCCCGAGAGTTCCTTGTCGATGCTGTCCACCGCGTCGTCCACCGCCTTGAACGTGATGACCGCACCGACCACCGACAGGATCAGCGCCAGAAGGCCGAGAACGGCGCCGAAGGTGGTCACGCCCTTGTTCGTCGCCTCGCCGCGCTTGACGCGGCCACGCCCCGACAGTCCCAGGATCAGCGCGATGAGGCCGAGGATGCCGGCCAGCCAGAAGAGCAGCGGGATCAGTCCGGAGACGGATCCGATGATGCCCAGGACGAGTGCCGCGATACCGAGTCCGTTGCGGGCGGGACGTGTGCCGGGGGCGTGGGCGGGGGCGTAGGGCTGCTGGGGCTGGGACCGGTGCTGCGGCGGCTGCGAGTACGACATGGGTGTGCCCTCCGAGGAGCATGAAGTGTGTGAGCGGTGATGCGCACCGTGCGCTGTTCCGATGGGTCAATCACAGCAGAGCTTGTGAACCGAGTCAACAGTGTTCACGCATGAGGGTGCGTCTGTGGTTGTGAATTGGTGTCGCGCCGGTCATCGGTATGCTCACGGGCACGACGGATCTACTGGGGAGACAGTCAGTGCCGGAGAACTCGACAGAGGTGACCGCCGCCGGGATCGCCCGGCTCGCGGGTGTGGGGCGCGCGGCCGTCAGCAACTGGCGCCGGCGTCACGCCGACTTCCCCCGGCCGGTCGGCGGCACCGACACCAGCCCGTCCTTCTCCCTGCCCGAGGTCGAGCAGTGGCTCCGCGACCAGGGGAAGCTGGCCGAGGTGCCCCTGCGTGAGCGGGTCTGGCAGCAGCTGGCCGGTCATCCGGCCGGGGCCGTCACCGCGCTGGTCCACGCGGGCTGCGCGCTGCTGCTCGTCAGGGACCGGCCGACGGCGTGGCTGGAGATCAGCGCGGCGTCGGACGCGCGGGTGGCGGATGTCCTGCCGGTCGCCCTGGACGAGGTGCTCACGGCCCGCCTGGGCCCCGAGCGCGCGGTTCACACTCCCACCGCGCCCGAACTGCTGACCTCCGTGCCCCTGCTGCGCGCCACCGCCGAACTCGCGGCCGGGACGGGAGCCCGCAGGGCCTTCGAGTTCCTGTTCGTCCGCCAGCTCGACGCCAATCCGCGCCAGTACACGCTCACCCCGCCGGACCTCGGCGCCCTGATGGCGGACCTGGCCGAACAGGACACGTGCGGGGCGGGCGGCGGAC
>NZ_JBHWZS010000130.1:0-22268 GCF_042728155.1 Streptomyces sp. NPDC060209 | reverse complement strand
GGACAGCCGTGCGTCCGTGCAGGTGGATCAGGTCAGGGGCAGCCGGTACCGGCCGTTCGCCAGGGGCTCGACCAGACCGTCGGCGACGAGCCCGTCCAGGGCGCGCGCCCGCTGCACGGGCTCCTCCCACACCGAGTCCAGCGCGGACTGCGGCACCGGGGTGACCGCGTCACGCAGCACCGCGAGCAGCCGCCCCCGCACCTGCCGGTCCGTGCCGGCGTAGGTCTGGCCCCGCCGCGGCGGGCCCTGGTGGGCGGGCTTCCCGGCCAGTCGCCAGGCGCACTGTCCGGCGATCGGGCACCGAGTGCAGTCCTCGTTCTTCGCGGTGCACACGAGTGCGCCGAGCTCCATCGTCGCCGCCGCCCAACTCGCGGCGCGCTCGTCCTCCTCGGGGAGCAGGGCGCGGGCGAGCTTGCGCTCGGCCGCGGTGGTCGCGTTGGGCGGGTACTGGATGCCGCTCGCGGCCCTGGCGAACACCCTGCGGACGTTCGTGTCCAGCACGGCGTGGCGCTGCCCGTACGCGAACGAGGCCACGGCCGCCGCCGTGTACTCCCCGATCCCGGGCAGTGCGAGCAACTGGCCGTGCTCGCTCGGCACGTCCCCGCCATGACGTTCCGTTATCGCCTGCGCCGCCCCGTGCAGCCGTAGCGCGCGCCGCGGGTAGCCGAGCCGGCCCCAGGCACGGACGGCTTCTCCCGGTGCGTCGGCGGCCAGGTCCGCAGGACGCGGCCAGCGGGCCACCCACTGTTCGTAGACCGGGAGGACTCGGTTCACCGGGGTCTGCTGCAGCATGAACTCGCTCACCATCACACCCCAGGCACCCGCTTCGGGGCGGCGCCAGGGCAGATCGCGGGCGTGCTGCTCGAACCACCCGATGACGGGGGTATGGAGGGAGGCGGGGGGCGTCTGTGTCGCAGTCGTGGCAGTCATCGCACCCACGATCCTGGCACGGAAGGTGGGACGACGGGCACGGCTGCGGGGGTGTCGGCCCGGCCGAGGGCTTGGGGAGTGATAACGCCACCCGTTCTGTCCCTTTGTACGGGGCGGACGATCTTCGAGTCGGCGCAAAGCGGCTGGAAGCGCCCAGGAGCGGCCCCTCCGTGATGATGATCCGGAAAACTTGTCGATCAGAGCGGCGGTTGGGGGCCGGAGTTGGGCAGGATCTCTCGTACAGTTCGGTCCGTGGGTTCTATGCGCAATCCGGTCGGGCCGCTTCCCTCCAGCATCTATTGGCGTCGGAGAGCAGTAGCGGTGCTGGTGATCGCGCTGCTCGCGGCGCTGGCTGCGTGGGCCGTCACCTCGGGTGGCGGCAGCGGCGGCGCGAAGGACGACGGTAAGCCCGGAGGGTCCGACCCCGCTCCGTCCATCACCCCCGGGCCTTCGAGTTCCGGCCCGGTCGTCGGCCAACCCCCCGGCGGACGCGACGAGTCGGGAGATCCCGGCACCGGCACGGACGGGGGCTCCGCGGGAGAAGGCGGGGACACCGGGACGGGCGGCGCGGCAGGATCGGACACCGCAGGAGCGGGTGGTTCCGCATCGGCGGGCGCCAGCGCGGGCACCGGCGGCGGTACGGGCGGCCAGCAGGTGCCGGCCGGTTCGTCGCTCCCCAACTGCACGCCCGCCGTACTGCAGTTGAGCCTGAAGACGGACATCAGCTACGCACCCGACGACAAGCCGAAGTTCCGGCTGAGCGCCAGGAACACCTCGGCTGCCGACTGCAAGGCCGACTTCGGCCCGAAGAGCGCGGTGCTCACGATCACCGAGGCCGGCGAGGACGACGAGCAGGTGTGGTCCTCCAAGGACTGCCCGAAGGCCGGCGCCCTCTTCCTGAGGGTCCCGGCGGGAGCGACGGTCGTCCACACCGTGGAGTGGGACCGGAAGGGAAGCGCACCCCGGTGCGCGACGCCGCCCGTCCGCGCCGCGGCCCCGGGGACGTACCTGCTGGAGGCCGAGATCCAGGGTGAGACCGTCCAGCGGGCCTCGTTCGTCCTGGCCAAGGACTGACGGCCCGGTAGGGCCGGCCCTACCGGGAACGGCCGTCCGGCGCCTCGCTGATCCGAACGGCAGCCCTGGGGGTGAGCCGGGCGGGGACTCCGCGGAGCCTGTCCAGGGGCTGACCCCTCAGACGTACCGCTCCAGGATCGAGGACTCCGCGAGCCGCGAGAGTCCCTCCCGCACGCTCCGGGCCCGTGCCTCGCCGACCCCGTCGACCGCCTGGAGGTCGTCCACGCTCGCGGCGAGCAGCTTCTGCAGGCCGCCGAAGTGCTCCACCAGCCGCTCGATGATCGCCCCGGGAAGCCGCGGCACCTTCGCCAGCAGCCGGAAGCCTCGCGGGGAGACCGCCGAGTCCAGCGTCTCGGGCGAGCCGCTGTATCCCAGTGCCCGTGCCACCACGGGCAGTTCGAGCAGCTCTGTGTGAGTGAGCGTGTCCAGCTCGGCCAGCGCTTCCGCGACCGTACGGGACCGCTTCGCGGTCGGCTCGGGTACGTAGTCGCGTACGACCAGCTCCCGCTCCGGCTCCACGCCGGCGATCAACTCGTCCAGCTGGAGTGCCAGGAGACGGCCGTCGGTGCCCAGCTCCACCACGTACTCGGCGATTTCGGTCGCGATCCGGCGCACCATCTCCAGCCGCTGCGAGACCGCCGTCACGTCCCGGACCGTCACGAGGTCCTCGATCTCCAGTGCGGAGAGCGTCCCGGCGACCTCGTCCAGCCTGAGCTTGTACCGCTCCAGGGTGGCGAGCGCCTGGTTGGCGCGGGACAGGATCGCGGAGGACTCCTCCAGGACCCGCCGCTCCCCGTCCACGTACAAGGCGATCAGGCGCATCGACTGGGAGACCGACACCACGGGGAAGCCGCACGCCTTGGAGACCCGGTCCGCCGTGCGGTGGCGCGTGCCCGTCTCCTCGGTGGGGATGGAGGCGTCCGGGACCAGCTGGACGCCGGCCCGAAGGATCTTGGTCATGTCCTTGTCGAGGATCATCGCGCCGTCCAGCTTGCACAGTTCGCGCAGGCGCGTCGCGGCGAATTCCACGTCGAGCACGAAGCCGCCCGTACACATGGATTCGACGGTTTTGTCCATGCCGAGGACGATCAGGCCGCCGGTGTTGCCGCGGAGAATGCGCTCCAGGCCGTCGCGGAGGGCCGTTCCGGGCGCGACGGCGCTCAACGAGGCGCGCATCAACGCCTCGTTACTCGTGCCTTGGCCGGACTTTCCGGGCGATGCTGCCCGGTCGTTGGCTGCCACTGCACTCCTCCGGTCACAGGTTTGCGGTGCCCTTGCGTCCCTCATACCGTTCGTACGGGCGGGCGAGACCAGGGCAAAGTCTACCGGCGTGCGCCGTCCTCCTGTGGTCCGTCCGGTCGAGACCGGCGGGGGAGGACTCTCAGGGCGTCTCCCATGTCGGCCACTTCCGTGACCTTCATGCCCGCAGGGACCTGCCCGGGGTCCCTCGGGACCAGGGCGTGCTTGAACCCGAGACGGTACGCCTCGGCCAGCCTGCGCTGGACCCCCGTCACCCTTCTGACCTCCCCGGCGAGGCCCACTTCGCCGATCGCGACCAGGTTCTTCGGGAGCGGTGTGTCGCTGGCCGCACTGGCCAGTGCCAGGGCGATCGCGAGGTCCGCGGCCGGCTCGGTGAGCTTCACCCCGCCCACCGTCGCACTGTAGATGTCCCGCTTGCCGAGCGCGCTGATCCGGCCCCGCTGTTCGAGAACGGCCAGCATCATCGAGACCCTGGAGGTCTCCAGGCCCGAGGTGGTGCGCCGGGGCGAGGGGATCTGCGAATCGACCGTCAGCGCCTGCACCTCGGCGACGAGCGGACGCTTGCCCTCGAGGGTGACCGTCAGGCAGGTGCCGGGGACGGGCTCGTCACGGCGGGTGAGGAAGAGCCCGGAGGGGTCGGCCAGGCCTGTGATGCCCTCGTCGTGCAGCTCGAAGCAGCCGACCTCGTCCGTGGCGCCGTACCTGTTCTTGACGCCCCGTACGAGCCGGAGGCGCGCGTGCCGGTCGCCCTCGAAGGACAGCACCACGTCGACGAGGTGCTCCAGGAGCCTCGGTCCCGCGATCGCGCCGTCCTTGGTCACGTGGCCCACCAGGAGCGTCGACATGCCGCGCTCCTTCGAGGCCCTGATGAGCGCTCCCGCGACCTCGCGGACCTGCGCCATGCCGCCGGGCGCGCCGTCGATCTCGGGCGAGGCGACGGTCTGCACGGAGTCGAGGACGAGGAGGGACGGCTTGACCGCGTCCAGATGCCCCAGGACCGCCGAGAGGTCGGTCTCGGCGGCCAGATACAGGTTGTCGTTGATCGCCCGGATCCGGTCGGCCCGCATCCGCACCTGGCTGGCGGATTCCTCGGCCGTGACGTAGAGCGTGCGGTGGTCGTCGCTCGCCGCCTTGGCGGCCACGTCGAGCAGCAGCGTCGACTTGCCGACGCCCGGCTCGCCCGCGAGCAGCACGACGGCACCGGGCACGAGCCCGCCGCCGAGCACGCGGTCCAGCTCGCCGACCCCGGTCGAGCGCGCCGTGGCCTGCCGGCTGTCGACCTGGCCGATCGGCAGGGCGGCGGAGGAGACCCGGCCCGCCGCCGTCGTACGGACCGCGGGGGCGCCGCCGAACTCCTCGACCGTCCCCCAGGCCTGGCACTCAGGGCAGCGGCCGAGCCATTTGGCGGTCGTCCAGCCGCATTCGGTGCAGCGGTAGGACGGTCGGTCCTTCGCGGATTTCGTACGGGCAGCCATGGCGTCACCGTATAGGTGTGGTCCGACAGTGCCGACCAGTCGACCACAGTCACGGGAGACGAACATGTGCCCGATGCGATAGTTCCGGAGGAATCCGGGATTCCTGTCCCCTTTGGAGGGAGAGCGTCACCCGTAAGGATTAAATGTCGGAAAGTGCTGTCAGGGTTTCTCCCGTATCTGCCTACGGTCGCCAGGTGACGAGCAGCAGGCTGGAGACCCCCACGCACACCACCGGCGCACACCGGGCGCACCGTCGCGAGGCCCGCCCCACGGCGCGGCGATCGCCCGCACGTTACGAGCCGTATCTCGACGGCCTGTTCACCTACTGCCTCTCCGTGCTCTGCGACCACGAGGCGGCCACCGAGGCGCTCGGCTCGGTCCTGGCGATCGCGGAACGGCAGGACGGCCGGTGCCCCGCGGCCGAGGAGGAACGTAAATCCTGGCTGTACGCCCTGGCCAGGTGGACGTGCCTGCGGGCGCTCACGGAGCAGCGGAGGGGCCGCCAGGCGCACCGGCGGCCGTCCGTCCCGCATGGCACCGCGCCCCGCGAGGGCCGCTCAGGGGCCGGCGGCCGGGGCGCCGACGGCACCCCCGAGGAAGCCGCTTCCCCCGGGACATCCACGGAGTCCCCGGTCACGGAAGCGCGACGGCGTGAACTCGCGCAACTCGCCTGGCCCGAGGCCGCGGGCACCACCCCCGAGCAGCGCGAGGCGCTGGAGCTCGCGGTGCGCCACGGGCTCACCCCGCGCGCCGTCGCCGCCGTCCTCGGCCTCGACCCCGGCAGCGCCCGGGAGCTCCTGTCCGGTGCCGCCTGCGAGGTGGAGCGCACCCGCGCCGCTCTCGCCGTCGTGGAGACCGGCAACTGCCCGGCCGTCGCCAGGCTCACCGGCGCCCATCAGGTGCTGCTCTCGGCGGCCCTGCGCCGGGAGCTCGTCCGGCACGTCGACGACTGTCCCCGCTGCCGCCGCGCCGCCGAGCGGGCCGGCGCGACCGGGCCCTGGCCCGGTGCGACCGTCACTCCGGCCGCCGCGCTGCCGGTCGTCGAGGCGCCCCGCCCATCGGTGCACGTCGCGCTGACGCACGCCCGGCGGTCCCGTTCCGGTGCCCCGCGCTTCGGCCGGACCGGCTTCCCTCTGGACCCCAAGGACCATGCCGCGCGCCGGGACCGGCTGCGCGCCCGCGTCGTGACGACGACGGTCGTGGCGACGGTCGTCGCCGCCCCGGTGATCGCCCTGTGGGCGGCCTACCGGGGCGCGCCGCTGACCGGCGAGGGCCGCGACACCTCGGTCACCGCGACCGACGTGGACGGGGAGCCCGGCACCGAAGGCGATCCGTACGACCACTACGAGAACGCGGGCAACGCCCGCCCCGAAGGGAACGGCGGCTTCACGGACGGCGCCCGGAGCCCGGATGTCTCGGCCGAGGTCATCAGCGTCGGCGCCGACCCGGACACAGCGGGCACGCTCGCTGTCTCGGCCCGCTCGTCCGGTGGCCGTACGACGATCACCCTGACCGCGACGGGCGACGAGGCCGTCGCCTGGTCGGCGAGGGCGGACGCCCCGTGGCTGCGCCTCAGCCGTACGTCAGGCACGGTCGCCCCCGGCCGGAGCGCCACCTTCTACGTGTTCGTGAACCGCACGGCCGAGCCGCAGGGCCCGTGGAGCGCCCGCGTCCTGCTCGCCCCGTCGGGGTCCGCCGTCGCGATCACCGGCCACGGCGCCACGGCCCCGCGCCCCGGAAGCCCGGAGCCGTCACCGGATCCCTCGTCCGGGACCCCGGACCCCACGCCGTCCACGCCGTCCTCCCCGCCTCCGTCGACGGACCCGACCCCGACCCCCACGGACCCCACCGGGCCACCGGACCCGACACCCACACCCACGGACCCACCGGACTCTCCCGGCCCCACACCGTCACCGTCGGACGGATCCACCGCACCCGCCCCGACGACGCTCCCGGACGAGCCGTCCGGACCGGCAGGCTGACGCGGAACGGCGGCCGGTGCGCGGCGGAACGTTTGTGCGCCGCACACCAGGCCGCCGTCCGGGAGTCGGGAGCCGGACCCGCGTCAGGCCGGATCGGCGGGATGCGGCGCCATCGGCAGCAGCGACGCCAGCCGCTGCTCGCACAGCTCGACCAGCCGGTCGTAGGCCTCCTTGCCCATCAGCTCCGTGAGCTCGGGACGGTAGGACACGTAGACCGGGTCACCGGCCCCGTGCGCGGACGTGGCCGACGTGCACCACCAGTGCAGATCGTGACCGCCCGGTCCCCAGCCCCGGCGGTCGTACTCCCCGATCGAGATCTGGAGCACGCGCGTGTCGTCGGGCCGTTCGATCCAGTCGTACGTACGGCGGACCGGCAGCTGCCAGCACACGTCGGGCTTGGTCTCCAGCGGCTCCTTGCCCTCCTTGAGGGCCAGGATGTGCAGCGAGCAGCCCATGCCGCCCGCGAACCCGGGACGGTTCTGGAAGATGCAGGAACCCTCCCAGCGCCGCGTCTGACGCTCGCCGTCCTCGTCGACACCGACCCAGCCGGTCTTCGTGCCGACATCGTGGAACTGCCACAGCTCAGGAGTGAGCCGCGCGACGTGCCCGGCCACCCGCTTCTCGTCGTCCTTGTCCGAGAAGTGCGCGCCCAGCGTGCAGCAGCCGTCGTCCGCGCGGCCGGCCTCGATTCCCTGGCAGCCGCTGCCGAAGATGCAGGTCCACCTGGACGTCAGCCAGGTCAGATCGCAGCGGAAGACCTGCTCGTCGTCGGCGGGGTCGGGGAATTCGACCCAGGCCCGCGCGAAGTCGAGCCCCTTCTCGTCGGGCCCGTCCGGCCCCGCTGCTTCCGGCTGCTGCGTCTCCTGCTTCGTCATCTGCTGCTTCTTCGTGGCTTTGTCCGGCTTCGCCTTTTTCGTCTTTGGCACCTGCCCAGAGTAAGCCGCAGTAGCGTTCCCGTATGAGACTCGGAGTCCTCGACGTGGGGTCGAACACGGTGCATCTGCTGGTGGTCGACGCGCACCCCGGCGCCCGCCCGCTGCCGGCCCACTCGCACAAGGCGGAGTTGCGGCTCGCCGAACTCCTCGACCCGGAGGGGTCGATCGGTCCCGAGGGAGTGGACCGGCTCGTCGCCACGGTCGGTGACGCCCTCCAGGCGGCCGAGGACAAGGGCTGCGAGGACGTGCTGGCGTTCGCCACCTCCGCCGTGCGCGAGGCGGGCAACGCGGACCAGGTGCTGGCCCGTGTGCGGGACGAGACCGGTGTCGCCCTCACCGTCCTCAGTGGCGAGGAGGAGGCCCGGCTGACCTTCCTGGCCGCCCGCCGCTGGTTCGGCTGGTCAGCCGGGAAGCTCCTGGTCCTGGACATCGGAGGCGGCTCGCTCGAGGTCGGCTACGGGATGGACGAGGAGCCCGACGCCGCCGTCTCGCTGCCGTTCGGCGCCGGCCGCCTCACCGCCGCCTGGCTCCCGGGCGACCCGCCGGACCCGACGGCCGTACGGGCGCTGCGCCGCCATGTCCGCGCCGGTATCGCCCGTACGGTCGGCGAGTTCACCCGGCTGGGGCCGCCCGACCACGTCGTCGGGACCTCCAAGACGTTCCGGCAGCTCGCCAGGATCACCGGTGCCGCCCGTTCCGCCGAGGGGCTGTACGTGCAGCGCGTCCTCACCCGCAAGGCCCTGGAGGAGTGGGTGCCGAAGCTGTCGGCGATGACCGCCGAGCAGCGGGGGAGCCTGCCCGGAGTCACCGAGGGACGCGCCGCCCAGCTCCTGGCGGGGGCGCTCGTCGCCGAGGGCGCGATGGACCTGTTCGGGGTCGAGGAGCTGGAGATCTGCCCCTGGGCGCTGCGCGAGGGAGTCATCCTGCGCCGCCTCGACCACCTGCCGGCGGAGCAGTCGGCCATGGCCTGATCCCGGCCGCCGCCCCTCATGGTCCTTCTCACTTTCAGCCGGGCTCCCTCGGCGTCGCGTACCGCTGCCCGTACCCTGTCCACGTGGCAGAACCAGTGGTGCGCATCCCGGATGCGAAGGTCGCCCTGTCGACGGCCTCCGTCTATCCGGAGTCGACGGCGACGGCCTTCGAGATCGCTGCGCGCCTGGGCTACGACGGTGTCGAGGTCATGGTCTGGACCGACCCCGTCAGCCAGGACATCGAGGCGCTGAAGCGGCTGTCGGACTACCACCAGGTGCCGATCCTGGCCGTGCACGCGCCCTGTCTGCTGATCACCCAGCGCGTGTGGTCCACCGACCCGTGGGTCAAGCTCCAGCGGGCCAGGGCCGCGGCGGAGAAGCTCGGCGCCTCGACGGTGGTCGTCCACCCGCCGTTCCGGTGGCAGCGGAACTACGCCCGTGACTTCGTCACCGGTATCTGGCGCATGGCGGACGAGACCGATGTGCGCTTCGCGGTGGAGAACATGTATCCGTGGCGCTACCGGGACCGCGAGATGCTCGCGTACGCCCCCGCCTGGGACGTCAGCAACGACGACTACCGGCACTTCACCGTGGACCTCTCGCACACCGCGACCGCGCGCACCGACAGCCTGGCCATGGTGGACCGGATGGGCGACCGGCTCGCCCATGTCCACCTCGCCGACGGCAAGGGTTCCAACAAGGACGAGCACCTGGTGCCCGGCCGGGGCGACCAGCCGTGCGCGGAGCTGCTGGAGCGGCTGGCCCGTACCGGCTTCGACGGCCATGTGGTCATCGAGGTCAACACCCGGCGAGCCATGTCGTCGGCCGAACGCGAGGCCGATCTCGCGGAGGCGCTCGCCTTCACCCGGCTCCACCTGGCGTCGTCGGCGCGGGCTCCCCGCCCGTGACCCCCGGCGCGGCCGACGGCCCGTCCCCCCGGCGCAGAGGCCGCCCCTCCCGTACGGCGCACACCGACGGCCCCGACGCCCGGACCCGGATCCTGGAAGCGGCCCGCACCGAGTTCGCCGAACGCGGCTACGACAAGACGTCGATCCGGGGCATCGCGAAGGCGGCGGGCGTGGACGCGGCCCTGGTGCACCACTACTTCGGTACGAAGGACGAGGTCTTCGCCGCGGCGATCGAGGTCTCCTTCGAGCCCGCGCTCGTCATCCCGTCGATCCTGGGCGGCCCCTCGGAGGACGTCGGCGAGCGACTGGCCCGGTATTTCATCGGCGTGTGGGAGAACCCGGTGTCCCGGGCGCCGCTGCTGGCGATCCTCCGCTCCGCGCTCACGCACGATGCGGCGGCGAAGGTGCTGCGCGGCTTCGTGCTGCGGCGGCTGCTGGAGCGGATCGCGGCGGACCTGGACGTGCCCGATCCGACCTTCCGCGCGGAACTCGCGGCCTCGCACATGATCGGCATCGCGATCCTCCGGTACGTGATCCGGGCGGAACCGCTGGCGTCGGCCGACCCGGAGAAGATCATCGCGATGGTCGCCCCCACGCTCCAGCGGTATCTGGGCGACGGGTGACCGGGGTCCTGCCTGTGTGACCGCTGTGCCGGTGGCTTCACAACGATGTCGCGAGTCGGTATCAGACGCCGCCATGGCCGGATCTCGATGGTTGGCTGTCCGGGATCGGTGAGCCGGTCCCATGTGGTGAACGACAAGTGGGGGAGACGGACCGTGACGACTCGGAATGTGCGCAGAGCGGACGGGAACGCGGCGGACGGCGGCATGCCCCGCCGGCGGCTGCTGCGGATGGCCGGTGCGGGACTGGGCCTCGTCCTGGCCGGGACGGTGACGACCGCGTGCGGACCCGGGGAGGCCGACGCTTCCGGCGGCGCAGGGGAACCGAAGCCCGGCGGGAGCGGCACGGGTGGCGGGGACGCGTTCACGACTCCGCCGGCCGGGACCGCTCCGCGCGCCCTGTGGCAGGAGGAGACCGCGGTGGGCACCCTCGGCAACCACGAGGTGCTCGCCGTCGTGGGGAACGTGGTGCTGGTCGCCGGGGACCCCTTGGTGGGCCGCGACCTGGCCACCGGCAAGCAGCTGTGGTCGCTGCCGGGTGCCGCCCAGCCGGGCGCGCGGCTGATCATGGGCGGGGACACGCTCTATCTGGCCAGCGGTGAGTACGACGGCGATCTCGTGGGTCTCGACCCGGCCACCGGCAAGGAGACATGGCGCAGCCGCCTGGACGGGCGGTACGCCCAGCCCCGGCCCATCGGCGCCGACACCGAACGCGTGTACGTGGTCGCGGGGATTCTGGAGAAGGACCTCAGCTCCCGGACCAACGTGATCGCCGCGGTCGACGTCCGTACGGGCAAGGCCGTCTGGAGCGAGCGGCGGGACACCGGGACCGAGGAGTCCGGCATCACCTCCGCGGTGCTCGGCGACCGCCTCGTCTACACCGACCACCGCGAGAACCTGACCGTCCGCGATACCGCGACCGGACGACAGCTGTGGTCGAAGAAGATCAGCAGGTCCAACTTCGAGAGGATCGCCGTCCACGACGGGGCGGTGGTCGTCGCCGACGGCAGGCACCTGCGCTCCTTCGGCCTGGACGACGGCGCCGAGCGCTGGACACTCAAGACCGAGGAGTTCGACACGTTCAACGGGCCGACCGTCATCGAAGGGGTGCTCTACGCCTCGGACAGCGCCCACGCCCTGTGGGCCGTCGACCCCGCCACGGGCAAGCAGCGGTGGCACAACGCCGACCTGCGCGAGGTCTCGGTCCCGCTGCAGTTCGCCAAGGTGGGGGACACTCTGTACGGGGCGACGGAGTTCGACAAGGACGGCGGCGTCCAGGCCTACGACGCGCGTGACGGGAAGCTCCGCTGGACCTTCAACGACGGCAAGGGCTCGATCGAGCAGTGGTACGTGGTCTCCGGCGGCAAGCGGCTGGCCGCGCTGCACGCCCGTCGCCTGCTGGCTCTTCCGGCGGTGTGACCGGGCTGCGGGGAGGGGGCCGGCGGGCCTTCTCCCTGCCCGCCCACTGAGCATTCCGTCCCGTCTGTCGGACAGCGTGTCCAGATCTTGGCACGGGAGGCGTACGCTCGGAGACAGTCTTTTCTGTCGAAGGAGCGAGAGACGATGCCCCAGCTGAGGTCCCGCACTGTCACCCACGGCCGCAACATGGCGGGCGCCCGCGCCCTTATGCGGGCGTCCGGCGTAGCCAGTGAGGACATTGGCAAGCCGATCATCGCGGTGGCCAACTCCTTCACCGAGTTCGTGCCCGGTCACACCCACCTCGCCCCCGTCGGCCGGATCGTCTCCGAGGCGATCCAGGCGGCGGGCGCGGTGCCCCGCGAGTTCAACACCATCGCGGTGGACGACGGCATCGCCATGGGACACGGCGGGATGCTCTACAGCCTGCCGTCCCGGGACCTCATCGCGGACAGCGTCGAGTACATGGTCGAGGCCCACTGCGCCGACGCCCTGATCTGCATCTCCAACTGCGACAAGATCACCCCCGGCATGCTGATGGCCGCCATGCGCCTCAACATCCCGACGGTGTTCGTCTCCGGCGGTCCGATGGAGGCCGGCAAGACCACGCTGGTCGACGGAACGGTCCGCACCCTCGACCTCGTCGACGCGATCTCGGACGCCGTCAACGACAAGATCTCCGACGCGGACATCCTCCGTATCGAGGAGAACGCCTGCCCGACCTGCGGCAGCTGTTCGGGCATGTTCACCGCCAACTCGATGAACTGCCTGGCCGAGGCCATCGGCCTGGCCCTTCCGGGCAACGGCTCGGTCCTCGCCACCCACACCGCCCGCAAGGCGCTGTACGAGAACGCCGGCCGCACGATCGTCGAGATCACCAAGCGTCACTACGAGGAGGACGACCACTCCGTCCTGCCCCGCAGCATCGCCACCCGTGAGGCCTTCGAGAACGCCATGGCCCTCGACATCGCGATGGGCGGCTCCACCAACACGATCCTCCACCTGCTGGCCGCCGCCCAGGAGGCCGAGCTCGCCTTCGGCCTCCCGGAGATGGACGAGATCTCCCGGCGGGTCCCCTGCCTCGCGAAGGTCGCCCCCAACGTGGCGCCCGGCGGGACGTACTACATGGAGGACGTGCACAGGGCCGGCGGCATCCCCGCCCTCCTCGGCGAGCTGCATCGCGGCGGGCTGCTCAACGAAGGCGTGCACGCGGTCCACTCCGGCAGCCTCGACGAGTGGCTGAAGAACTGGGACGTCCGCGGCGGCTCCCCGTCCCCCGAGGCCGTGGAGCTCTGGTACGCCGCCCCGGGCTGCGTCCGCAGTGCGACCGCCTTCTCGCAGTCCGAGCGCTGGGACGCCCTCGACACGGACGCGGCCGGAGGCTGCATCCGCGACATGGAGCACGCCTACTCCAAGGACGGCGGTCTGGCGGTCCTCAAGGGGAACCTGGCCGTGGACGGCTGCGTCGTGAAGACGGCGGGCGTCGACGAGTCGATCTGGACCTTCGAGGGCCCGGCCGTCGTCTGCGAGTCGCAGGACGACGCCGTCGACAAGATCCTCCGCAAGGAGATCTCGCACGGCGACGTCATCGTCATCCGCTACGAGGGTCCCAAGGGCGGTCCCGGCATGCAGGAGATGCTCTACCCGACGTCGTTCCTCAAGGGCCGCGGCCTCGGCAAGACCTGCGCGCTCGTCACGGACGGCCGGTTCTCCGGCGGCACCTCCGGCCTCTCCATCGGGCACGCCTCGCCCGAGGCGGCGTCCGGCGGCACGATCGCGCTGGTCGAGGACGGTGACCGGATCCGGATCGACATCCCGAACCGCTCGATCGAGCTGCTCGTCGCCGATGAGGACCTCGCCGCCCGCCGCGAGGCGCTGAACGGCGTGTACGCGCCGAAGAACCGCGAGCGCAAGGTCTCCCAGGCGCTGCGCGCGTACGCGGCGATGGCGACCAGCGCGGACAAGGGTGCCGTCCGCGACGTCTCCAAGCTCGGCTGACCCTCTCAGCAGTCCCGTCCGGCCCCGTCCCTGGTCTCACCAGTGGGCGGGGTCGTCCGCGTCGACGGCGAATACGGACCCGTCCGGGGCGGTACCGATGACGCTCCGGCCCAGAACGACGGGGGCCGGCAGGGAAGAGGCGTGACTGAGCTTCCCGTCCCTCAGCCGGGGACGCGTCTGGCCGAGCAGCGTGCCGCGTTCCGTGTCGACGGCGAGCAGCCGCCCGTCGGCGGCCGAGAAGTACAGCCGGCCGCCCGCTCCGAGGACCGGCGCCGAGGTCATCCCGACGGCCGTCTCCAGCCGCCACCGCTCGGCCCGCCCGGCGCCCGGACGGGTGTCGAGGGCCAGCAGTGTCCCGCCGCGCTCCAGCAGCAGGGCGGTGTCCCCGTCCACCACGGTCTCCGGTCCGTTCATCCGGAAGGGCAGGGCGATGCGGGTCGTGCTCCGTGGCACCGGGTCGTAGCGGACGAGCCCGGTGGTCTGCGCCTTCTCGTTCATCGAGGTCAGCAGGAGCGCGCCGTCCGACGTCCCCGCCGGGGTGAGCATCCCGTCCAGCCTGCGCTGCCAGGCCGTGTCCCCGGTCTTCGCCTCGACGGCCGTGACCAGGGTGGTGGTTCCCTGCGCCGAGCTCTCGAACGCGTACGCGAGACCGGTCCCGGCCTCGTACAGCGCGTAGCCCGGCCTCGCATGGCCCGGGACGGCGTGCCGCCACCGGGATCTGCCGGTCTCCGCGTCGAGCGCCTGGAGAGTTCCGTCCTGGCGGACCGTCAGCAGGGTGTCGCCGGCCGGGAGGGGGGTGTCGGTGTACGCGGAGAGATCCGTACGCCAGAGCTCCGTGCCCTCGCCGGGGGAGTACGCCCTGAGCTCTTCGCCCGCGATGACGGTGTAGGCCACGTTCCCGGACTCCGCGCCTCCCGGACTCGTGTCTCCGGAACCCTTCGACGACCTGTCCCGGTGCGACCAGACCACCTTGCCGTCCGAGGGATCCAGCCGGGACGTGCCGAAACCGGCGGTGACGCAGTACAGCGCGGAGCCGGTGCCTGCCGACGCCCGGGCGCAGGAGGGGGTGGCGCTGCCGGGGGACCGCAGCGGTGTCTGCCACGGTACGAACGCGGCCGCGCGCCCCTTCTTCGTACCGGCTTCCGCCTCGGGCGCCCCGGAGCCGCCCCAGGCTCCCGCCGCCCAGAGACCTCCGGTCACCAGCGCCGCTGCCACGGCGACGGCCGCGAGCCGGCGCCGCGTGCGACGGCCCTTCGCCGCCCCTGACCCGGACGCCGGCCCGCCCGCCGCCCGCACATGGGTGGTCCCCTCGGCCGCCTCCCCGGACTCGGCGGCGAGCGGCCTGCGCTGGACGGGTATGAAGGCGGCCGCCTCGTACGACGGAGGGTGGAGGGCGGTCATGATCTCGTCCGGGGTGGGGCGCTCCGCGGGATCCTTGGCCAGGCAGCGTCCGACCAGGGGGGCGAGATCAGCCGGCACCCCGGCCAGATCGGCCTCGTCGTGCACCACCTGGTAGGCCACGAGGTAGGGGCTGTCCGAGTCGAAGGGCCCCCTGCCCGTCGCCGCATGGACCAGCACCGCCCCCAGCGCGAACACGTCCGCGGCCGGCCCGACCTCGCGGGGCCGCTGGAACTGCTCGGGTGCCATGTACGGCGGCGAGCCGATCAGCTTGCCCGTCTCCGTGCGGAGATCGCTGTCGTACGGCCGGGAGATCCCGAAGTCGATGACCTTGGGCCCGGAGTCGGGGAGCAGCACGTTGCTCGGCTTGAGATCCCGGTGGATTACGCCGGCCCGGTGGATGTCGCGCAAGGCCTCGGCGAGCCCGGCCGTGAGCCTCCGCAACTCGGCGGGGCTCATCGGTCCGTTCCGCTTCACCTGCGCGGAGAGTGTGGGGCCGGGGACGTACAGGGTGGCCATCCAGGGCAGCGCGGCCGCCGGATCGGCATCCACGACCGGCGCGGTGAACGCTCCGCTGACCCGTCGGGCGGCCGCTACCTCCTGCCGGAAACGTGCCCTGAACTCAGGGTCCGCCGCGTGCTGGCGGTGCACCACCTTCACAGCGAGCTGCAGTCCGGAGGGGGAGCGTGCCAGGTGTACGACACCCATGCCGCCCGCTCCGAGGCATGCCTCGAGCCGGTACTGCCCGGCGTACTCAGGATGCTCCGCTTCCGGATGTGATCCGGTCCCTCGCAGCGGCGGCATCGCCCACCCCCGTGTGTTCGTGCGCAAGCGCGACGCACGGAGCCTAGTCGATGGTGCGTGCGAGGAGCGTGGGGCTTGTTAGCCTGCGCGTCACACGCATTGCTTTCAACGGGGGAGGCCCTTATGGGCGTTGAAGAGAACACCGTCGACAGAGTCACCACGGACGACGCGATCTCCACGGACACCGGCGCTGTCGCCACCGAGGGGGTGACGACGCTCGCGGCGGGCACGGTCGTCTATCCGATCGCTCCCGGCTACCGCGTCAACGTCCGCAGGGGGCCCGGCACGCAGTACGGGATCGTCCGGACACTGCCGTACGGGATGAGCGTCCCGGTGTACTGCCAGAAGCCGGGGGAGCGGGTCTCCGGCCCGTACGGCACGTCGAACCTCTGGGACAACATCGCCAACGGCCAGTTCGTGGCGGACGCCTACGTCAAGACAGGCAGTGACGGCTACATCGCACCGCGCTGCGACTGACGGAACCGTCTCGCGGCCGGGGATAATCGATTCCGTGAGCGAGAACAGCGAAGCCCCCGGAACGTCCTCGGCCGTGCCTTCGGGCGGCACCACGCCAGGGCCGCAGCCCGAACCCCTCCGTTTCTTCGGTACGACCTGGGTCGGCCACGACGGCGGGTACGGGCTGCGGCGCGTGGGTGTCACCATCGGCTCGCTCGTCGCGGCGGTCGGCGCGTGCTTCGTCCTGCGCTTCGCCTACCAGGGTCTGGAGATCGCCGAGGTCGGCAGCCTCGTCGGCATGCTCGTCGTGCTGATGTTCGCGGTCTGCAGCGCCATCGCCTTCCGCAAGACCTGGGAGGGCTTCACCCGCCGCCCCGCCGACCCCTCCCACGAGGACAGGCTGCGCGGCCTCAAGTCGATCGGCTTCATCGGTTCGCTCCTCGCCTACTTCTTCCGCTCGTTCCAGGAAGCACCGGGTGAGAAGCTGCGGCGTACGGAGTACGAGACGGCGCTCGCCCAGTACACGAAGCGCCGCTCGTCCCGGACCGGCAACCCGGCGGCCCGCAAGGGCGCCAAGGGGAAGCGCTCCGGGCGCGGGTAACCCGGCAGAACCGCACCCGCGTGCGCCGGGGCGCGTGCACGATGAACCCATGCCTGCATCCACGCCCCGCGCCCTTTCGTTCGACAGTTCCGCCGCCCTGTACGCGTCCGCGCGCCCCGGGTACCCGCCCGCGCTCCTGGACACCGTCGAGGAGCTTGCGGGCCGCCCTCTGAGCGGTGCCCGCGCCGTCGACGTCGGCGCCGGAACGGGTATCGCCACCCGCCTGCTGCACGCCCGTGGCGCCCGGGTCACCGCCGTCGAGCCGGGTCCCGGCATGGCGGGTGAACTGCACCGGACGCTGCCGTCCGTGCCGGTCGTCCGGGGCGACGGCAACCACCTCCCCCTCGCCGCCGCATCGGCCGATCTGATCACCTACGCCCAGTCCTGGCACTGGACCGACCCGGCCCTGGCGCTCCCCGAGGCGCTCCGCGTCCTGCGTCCGGGCGGTGCCCTGGCGCTCTGGTGGAACGTCTCCGACCACTCCGTCCCCTGGATCGCCGATCAGGACGCCAGGCTGCGCCGTCACTTCGGGGCGGGCGACAGTGCCCACGGCGCACCGGGCGGCGCCGGTTCGCGGAACCTCGCGCAGCTGTCCGGTGGCGAGTTCGCACAACGACTGCTGCCGTGGTCCCGGACGGTGCCGGTCGACACGCATCTCGCCAACCTCTCCAGCCACTCCGCCTTCCTCGTGCTCGGCGCGGCCGGCGAGGAGCCCACCCGCCGGTTCCTGGACCAGGAGCGCGGTCACCTCGCCGCCGTGTTCCCCGACGGCCTGGTCGAGGAGCGTTACGTGGTGGAGGTCGCGGTGCTGCTCCGCTGACCGCCAAGGCCGGGCACGCCGCATCCCTTGACGCGGTCCCTTCGGCGGGATCAATATTCATCGCATGATGAATTCTCTGCGTACCGCGAACGCGGGGGCCGTCGAGGCACGCGCCCTCAGCGTCGTACGAGGAGACCGCACCGTCCTGCGCGGCCTCGGCTTCACCGTCGAGCCGGGCAGGATCACCGGCCTTCTCGGCCCGTCCGGCTGCGGGAAGTCCACGCTCATGCGCGCCGTCGTCGGTACGCAGGCCGAGGTCACGGGAACGCTCGACGTCCTCGGCCGCCCCGCGGGCCACCCGTCCCTCCGGCCGCGCGTCGGCTACGTCACGCAGGCACCGTCGGTCTACACGGACCTCACCGTGCGGCAGAACCTCGACTACTTCGCGGCCGTCCTGCGGCCGGGCCGCACCCACCGCGCCGCCCGCGAGGAAGCGGTGACCCGCGCCATCGGCGACGTCGACCTCACCAGCCACGCCGACGCCCTCGCCGGCAATCTCTCCGGCGGCCAGCTCAGCCGGGTCTCCCTCGCGGTCGCCCTGCTCGGCACCCCCGAACTGCTGGTCCTCGACGAGCCGACTGTCGGCCTCGACCCGGTGCTGCGCCGAGATCTGTGGAACCTCTTCCACACCCTCGCCGCCGACCGGGGCACCACGATCCTCGTCTCCTCCCACGTCATGGACGAGGCCGAACGCTGCCACCGGCTGCTGCTCATGCGCGAGGGAGAGATCCTCGCCGACGACACCCCCGACGCCCTCCGCACCCGTACCGGCTCCGCCACCGTGGAAGAGGCCTTTCTCCGCCTCGTCGACGAAGCCACCGCGGACGAAGCGACGACGGACGAACCCGTCGTCGACGAAGCCACCGCGGACGAACCCGCCGCCGCCCGCCAGGAGAAGACCCGATGAGCACCGACGCCCCCGCACTCTCCCCGGCCCGGACCCTCGCCACCGCCGGACGCGTCCTGCGCCAGCTCGGCCACGACCCCCGCACCATCGCGCTGCTGCTGATCGTCCCGGTCCTGATGATCACGCTGCTGCGCTACGTCTTCGACGCCGGCCCGGGGACCTTCGACGCCATCGGCGCCTCGCTGCTCGGCATCTTCCCGCTGATCACGATGTTCCTGGTGACCTCGATCGCCACCCTCCGCGAGCGCACCTCCGGCACCCTGGAGCGCCTCCTGGCCCTGCCCCTCGGCAAGGGAGACCTGATCGCCGGATACGCGCTGGCCTTCGGTGCCGTCGCCGTCGCCCAGTCCCTCCTAGCCACCGCGATGTCGGTCTGGGTCCTCGGACTCGATGTCGTCGGATCCCCCTGGCTCCTGCTCCTGGTCGCCCTGCTCGACGCGCTCCTCGGCACGGCGCTCGGCCTGTTCGTCTCGGCCTTCGCCGCCTCGGAGTTCCAGGCCGTCCAGTTCATGCCCGCCGTGATCTTCCCGCAGTTGCTGCTGTGCGGACTGTTCACACCGCGCGACCAGATGCACCCCGTCCTCGAAACCATCTCCGACGTCCTGCCGATGTCGTACGCCGTCGACGGGATGAACCAGGTCCTCACCCACACCGACATCACCGCCGACTTCTACCGCGACATCCTGATCGTCGCCGGCTGCGCGCTGCTCGTGCTCTGCCTGGGCGCCGCCACCCTCCGCCGCCGCACCACCTGACAGCACGGTGCGAGGATGGCGCAGCACGACGCGTACCGCGCACCGCCACCCGGAGGATGAACCGCATGACCCAGACAGTCGCAGTCCTCGGTACAGGAAAGATCGGCGAGGCCCTGCTCAGTGGCATGATCAGGGCCGGCTGGCGAGCGGGCGACCTGCTGGTGACCACCCGCCGCCCCGAGCGCGCCGAGAAGCTCCGCACCCGCTACGGCGTCGAGGTCGTCACCAACGCCGAGGCCGCCAAGAGCGCCGACATCCTCATCCTCGCGGTCAAGCCCCAGGACATGGGCAAGCTCCTCGACGAGCTCGCCCCCCACGTCGCCGCCGACCGCCTCGTCATCAGCGCCGCCGCCGGTATCACGACCGGTTTCATCGAGGACAGCCTCGCCGCCGGGACCCCGGTCGTGCGCGTCATGCCGAACACCCCCGTCCTGGTGGACGAGGGCATGTCCGTCATCTCCGCGGGCAGCCACGCCACCGCCGAACACCTCGACCACGCCGAGTCGATCTTCGGCGGCGTCGGCAAGACGCTCCGGGTCCCCGAGTCCCAGCAGGACGCGGCCACCGCGCTCTCCGGCTCGGGTCCCGCGTACTTCTACTTCCTCGTCGAGGCGATGACCGACGCCGGCATCCTGCTCGGCCTGCCCCGCGCCCAGGCCCACGACCTGATCGTCCAGGCCGCCATCGGAGCGGCGGTGATGCTCCGGGACAGCGGCGAACACCCGGTCAAGCTGCGCGAGGCCGTCACCAGCCCGGCCGGCACGACCATCAGCGCCATCCGGGAGCTGGAGAACCACGGCGTGCGGGCCGCTCTCATCGCAGCCCTCGAAGCCGCCCGCGACCGCAGCCGCGAGCTGGCCACGGGCAACGGCTGACCGGCTACTTCGCCGCGGCCACCAGCTCCTCGCTGCGCACCACGCTCGCGAACCCACCGCCGTGCAAGGTCACGGCGGTGGCTCGTGACAGCTCCTGCGCGCTCAGCTTCCAGCCCCACGGCCCGACAGTGTCGAAGGTGTACGTCGCGTCGAGCGCGAAGAACACCTCGTAGCCGAGATTGCCGCCCATGCGTGCCGTCGTCTCCGCGCACATGTTGGTCTGGATCCCCGCCACCACGATCTGCCGCACCCCGGCCTCCCGCAGCCAGGCGTCCAGATCGGGAGTCCCGTAGAAGGCCGAGTTCACCGACTTCGTCAGGAACAGCTCCGGCCCCGGGCCCTTTCCGCGCCGCTCCTCGACGTATCCCTTGAACGCGTTCCCCGGATACCCCTCCCGCAGGGGCGAATCCGGCTTGGCCGAGTCGTGCCGTACGAAGACGACGGGCCGGCCGCTCGTCTGCCAGGCATCGATCAGCCTGGCGATGTTCCGATCGGCCTCCGGATTGTCACGCGGTCCCCAATACGCCTCCTCCTCGAACCCCTGCTGTACGTCGACGACCACCAGCGCTGCGTTCTCCGCGATCTCCATACCCACCACTCTCCTCCCGGCCAGGGGCCGCTCCCAGAGGCGTGAAAGTCATCGATCGATGCTTTACTGCCACGATGACCGCGCCACGGAACTCCGGCCGCATCGCTCTGGTCGCCTTCCCCGGCGTCCGCGCCTTCGACGTCTCGGTCATCACGGAGGTCTGGGGGGTGGACCGCACCGACCGGGGCGTACCCGCCTTCGAACTGCGACGCGTGGCGAGCGAGCCCGGCCCGGTTCAGCTCCGCGGCGGGCTGTCCCTCACACCCGACCGGACACTGGCCTGGCTCGCCAGGGCGGACCTCATCGTGGTCCCCGGGCTCGACGACCACCTGACGCCTGCGCCCGAACCGGTGCTCGACGCCCTGCGCCGCGCCCACACCCGGGGCACTCCCCTCGCGGCGCTCTGCGGCGGGGCCTTCACCCTCGCCCAGGCCGGACTGCTGGACGGCCGCAGGGCCGTCACCCACTGGAATCTCACCGAGCTGCTCAAGACACAGCATCCACGGGTGACCGTGATGCGGGACGCCCTCTTCCTGCACGAGGACAACATCTGGACCTCGGCCGGAACCGCGGCCGGCATCGACCTCTGTCTGCACCTGGTCCGGACGACCCACGGAGCCGAGGCGGCGGCGACGATCGCGCGTTCGATGGTCACGGCCCCGTTCCGCACCGGAACCCAGGCGCAGTTCATCGAGCACCCCACGCCGCGCGCCGACCGTGACGCTGACGCCCTGGCGGAGGCCCGCGCCTACGCACTGACCCGTCTGGCGGAACCGCACACGGTGGCCGGGCTCGCCGCCAGAGCCGGCATGTCCGCCCGCACCTTCGCCCGTCGTTTCCATGCCACCACCGGCACGACACCGATGCGCTGGCTGATCACCCAGCGCATCGCCGCAGCACAGAAGCTCCTGGAGAGAACAGACTTGGCCGTCCCTGAGGTGGCCCGGCGTGCGGGGTTCGGCAGCGAGATCACGATGCGCCAGCACTTCGCGACGCATCTGGCCACCAGCCCGCGCGACTACAGGCTGGCCTTCCACGACAGGGGTGGGCCGGACGGGGGTTGACACGCCCGACCTGGATCCGTAGTGTGCTCCGAGTTGTCCGACGTGAGCTCCGACCCCGGTCGGTCCCCGGACAGCCATTCCGCAGTAACCACTCGAAACGAGCGACATCTGTCGTGCGTTTTTACGTGTGCACGTGCGAAATGAGGAATCAGCGTTCGAAGGTGACCCGATTAGCGTCGGGGCCAGGGATTCCGCTAAAGTCTCACTCGTCGGAACGGCCCAAGGGTCGGGAAGACGAACCCCGCTGACTGGGAATCAGGCCCGAAAGGATCTGATAGAGTCGGACTCGCCGGAAAGGGAAACGCGAAAGCGAAGAACTGGAAAGCGAAACAAGTAGTAACCCGCTTCGACCGGGAATCGGACACGAAAGAGTCTGATAGAGTCGGAAACGCAAGAACGAAGGGAAGCGCCCGGAGGGCCCCGGTGAAAC
>NZ_JBHWZS010000129.1:0-22311 GCF_042728155.1 Streptomyces sp. NPDC060209 | reverse complement strand
GGGACCCCCCGGCCGTGCCCGGGGGTCCTGACGTCGGTGTTGTAGCTGCTCCGGCCACTGTGGACGCCGGCCGAACCGGGCGACCGACGATCGCGGGCCGCCCTCGATCCGTGTCGACGACCCAGACATCGTTGTCGAACCGACTGCCCACCAGGAGATCAGTTTGCTCTTTCTCGGGGCGCGATCTTGACACGGGCGCCGACGAGTGGTGGTTTAGACCACTCCAACACCTGAATGTGGTAGTCCACTTCCGTGGAGGCGCAGTGACCCGTATGTCTAAAAGTCATCCGTACTGTCTTCCCCGCATTTCCCGACTCTCGCTTCTCAGCACCGCCGCACTGTTGGCCCTCGGCACGCTCTCCGCTCCCGCCCAGGCGGTCGGGGAGTCGGCCACCCCGGCATCGCCCGCGTCCGGCGCAGCCCCGTCCGCAGCCCTCCCCGTCGTCACCCCCACGCCGCAGCAGATGAAGTCGGCGGGACGCGACCTCCGCGTCCATGAACGTGTACGCCTCGTCCTCGGTGACGACGTCGACGACGCGAGCGCCGACGTCATCAAGCAGGCACTGGCCTCGGCCGGGGCCCGTCACATCGACACGACTGCGGCCGGGGGCGCCGCCTCGGCGTCGCGCGCCCATGGAGCGAAGCTGACCGTCGTGGCCGGCTCCATCAAGGACCGGGCGGTGGCCGACGCCCTGCGCACCACAGGCGGCACCGTACCCGGCACCCTGGTCGCGGAGGGCTACTCCCTCGCCTCCCGGGGCAACACCGTCGTGCTCGCCGGCAACGACGGGGACGGCGTCTACTACGCCGCCCAGACACTGAAGCAGTTGGTGACCGGGAAGCACACCCTCGCGGCCGTGTCGGTCACCGACCACCCGGCCATGCCCCTTCGTGGCAGCATCGAAGGCTTCTACGGCGCACCCTGGTCGCACACCGACCGACTCGACCAACTCGCCTTCTACGGCGACATCAAGGCCAACACCTACATCTACACGCCGAAGGACGACGCGTATCTGAGGGAGGAGTGGCGCGAGCCCTACCCTGCCGACAAGCTGGCCGACCTGCGGGAACTGATCGAGCAGGCCACCGCCCACCACGTCGACTTCACCTACGCCCTCTCCCCCGGCCTGTCCGTCTGCTATAGCGACCCCGACGACGTGAACGCCCTGAAGGCGAAGCTGGGCACCCTCTACGACCAGGGGGCGCGGAGTTTCTACGTGGCGCTGGACGACATCAGCTACACCAAGTGGAACTGCGACGCCGACCAGGCGAAGTACGGCGCCCCGGGCAGGGGCAGCGCGGGACAGGCGCAGGCCGACCTGCTCAACGCCGTGCAGCACGACTTCATCGACACCCACTCGGATGCCGAGCCACTCCAGTTCGTGCCCACCGAGTACTCCGACACCGCCGACTCCGCCTACAAGTCCGTACTGCGCGAGCAGTTGGACCCGAAGGTGATCGTGCAGTGGACGGGCACGGACGTCGTTCCCCCCTCGATCAGCATGAAGGACGCCGAGGCCGCATCCACGGTGTGGGGACGCAAGGTGTTCCTCTGGGACAACTACCCGGTCAACGACTACGGCCAGACGACGGGCCGACTGCTGATGGCCCCCTATGACAAGCGGGAAGCCGGGCTGCACAAGGCGCTGAGCGGCATCGTGCTCAACCCGATGAACCAGGCCGCGGCAAGCAAGGTGGCTCTCTTCGGCGGGGCGTCCTTCGCCTGGAACGACGAGGACTACGACGCGGACCGCACCTGGCGCGCGGCGGCCGACTACCTGGCCGGCGGCGACCGCGCCACCGCCCGGGCCCTGCTGGCCTTCTTCGACACCGAACACCTCGCGCCGACCTTCGGCGACACGAACTGGCAGCCGCAGGCACCTGAACTGGGCGCGCGGCTCGCGGACTTCACCAAGGCGTGGGACAGCGGATCCCTTGCCCAACGGCAAGCCGCGCTGCGGGATCTCGGCGCCTACGCCGACGTACTGGCCGGGGCTCCCGAACAGATCCGCGCCGGCGTGCGCGACCCGGCCTTCCTGGCGCAGACGAAGCCATGGCTGGACGCCCTCGCCCTGTGGGGCGGCGCGCTGAACGCCACCCTGGACGGCCTGCGGGCCCAACTGCACTCGGGCAGCGGCCAGGCGGACTTCGCCAAGGCGGCCGATCTGGCGAAACAGGCCGCGGCGATCACCACCATCCCGGGCACCACCCGACCGCAGGGCACGATCAAGGTGGCGGACGGGGTGCTGGACACGTTCATCAACCAGGCGCCGAAGATGTGACACACGCCCCGGGCGCCGACAGCGGCGCCCGGGGCCGTCGGCTCTCACGACACGGCCGCCCGGAGACGAGGTGCAGTCAGAGGCGCCTTCTCGGACGCCGCCGGTTCGTCTGTGCTCTCCCCTCGCAGGCAGATGGGCCGTGCTTGCGATCCGCGGCCCAGCCCCTGGGAGTTGTCGGCACGTGCGGCTACTGACGTACCGCGACCCACTGCACCGAAAGGCGCTGCAGAAGCTGCTCGGCCGAGTCGTCGGGGTGGAACTCCCGGAGGACCTGTGCGAGACGCAGAGCGCGGGCCCCCTGGGGGCCCGGGGAAAGGCCGAGCGCCTCCATGACGTCCGAGGCGGAGACGATCAGGGCGCCGCTCGTGTCGGCGAGAAGTGCCCACTCCGTGCGCAGACGGATCTCACGGTCGAAGTCGGCATCGTGCGCCAGCTTCTCGAGTGCCTTCGCCCACCGCATCCGGTACCGAGCATGGATGCTGTTCAGCTTCTGATCGTTGAGCCGCTGAAGCCCCAGGTCTCCCGCAGCCTCCTGAAGGCTCTGCCTGTAACGCGGATAGTCCTGACGCTCCAAGGCGGCACGCCATTGCGACACCAGCGTGGACTTCTCCGGACTGCGCTCGACGGCCTTGGCTATGGCAAGCATGAAGTGGGCGTACGACTCGTTCTGTTCGAGCAGCCGGGCCAAGCAGTGCTGCCATTCGACGGTGGACTGGGGCACGACAGACCCGCAGGCCCGCTCGAACCACTCGTTGCAGACTCGCTCGGTCTCCTCGCTCTCGGAAACCGAAGCGTCCATGTGATGTACCAGGAACGCGCGCAACCGGCGCATCGTGTCCGCGAAGTCCTTCTCGGGCGGCGTCTGTCCCAGGGCTGCGGCCTGTTCGTAGAGCCACCTGCTTGACGCCGCCCATGCCTCCGAGTACCACGCCCGCATCCAGATCGTGGCGAAGAAGAAGGCGGTCTGCGGGTGGGTGAAGTCGGGCGGAGGCAGACTGACGTCCGTGCCGGCCGAACGCTTCAGCAGGTGGCGGGCGAGCCGGTCGAGATTCCGATGGACACCGGTGATGCGATTCCAGGCGGCCTCGGGCGCTACCGGCGGGGTGGGCTGCGTCGTTGTCACCGTGCACCTCGCACTTCGCTCTGCCGGTGGACGGCGGGCCCCAGAAGCGTGGGCCCACGACGCTCTCCAGGCTCCCGCGGAGGCTCCAGCCTCGGACCGATCATGTTGAACGAGATGTAGGCGTCAAGCGTCCTGCCTTCGACGGCCTGGTCGGGTCCGAAGCCGGACGGGTCGAAGGGGAGCTCCCGTTGGTACCCCTCGACCCAACAGCGGCCGCCCCGGAAGTCCGCGTCGACCCGGAGGACCCGGGCCCGGAAGACTCGAGGAGCACCGTCCTCCCAGCTCGACACGTAGACGTTGATCACACGGCGGCGATCCCGCTGCTCCAGTGAGAGCCGGTCCAGGTCCCGGAACGCGTCCATCGCCCGGTCGATGCTGCCCAGGTGGAAGAGCGCCAGCGCGCGCATGAAGTGGACCCTGAGCGAAGGCATCGCGTCGTAGGCCGACGCGAGTTCCGTGAGCTCAAGGCATTCCTGCCAGGCTGCCTGGTCCAGCGGCAGGGTCTGGCGCTCACCCGAGAGGAAGCGCTCACCCGTTCGCGCGAACCACAGCAGGTCGACGGCGAGGCGCACGCAGCGTTCGTCCTGGAGCCGGAGGGGATTGCGCCTGAGATGCTCCAGAGCCCGCTGCACTCCCTCCTGGTCGGGTTCGTTCTTGATGAAGCCACTGACTTTCAGGGCAAAGAAGAAAGCGGCCAGCGGCTCGTCGTACGCCTCGAGCTTTTTCAACTGCTGCTCTGCCAGGAAATGGTCGCTCGCAAGCGAGGCGATCTCCACGAACTTGCTGTGGTAGAGGCCTGCCTGCCCGGGCTCAAGAGTCTCCGGATCGATCACAGTCAGGGCGCTCAGGCAGTCACCGACCAGCGTGGCTGCAGCATCGTCGGACAGCGCCCCCGCTTTGAACGTGTCCCGGGTCGCCCAGCAGAGCACATCCACCGGGTAGTAGTTGGTCGCCTCGCACTCCAGAGCCGACTGGACGCTTCGCTTGAGCTCCCGGAGCTCGCCCGAGATGTACTCCTCGCTCGGCAACGGCTGAGGGACGCCGCCGTCGGGGCCTGAGTGGAGGAGTTCGTACAGTTGGGAGCCGCGGACGCTGGCCTGCTCGACGTAGAGATTCAGGCGGATGTCCCGCCGGTGACCCAGGTCCTCCGCTTCCCGCAGCGCCTCGTCCACGGCCTCCTGAGCTGCCTCCAGAGCACGGCGCCGCAGGTTGACGTCCGGTCCCTGCCGGCGCTGGTCCCACACCGCCCACTCACGCCGCATGTTCACTTCTTTGTGCGTCAGACGTGCGTAGATCACAGGGTTGGTGACCAGCATCCTCAGCTTGGCAATGGAGTCAGCAATCAGCAGGTACTGAGCCCCGTACTTCCGCTGCTCCCGGTTCTTCTGCGGTCCGATCGCGGTGAGGAGAGCCATGACGAACTCGATCTCCGGGCCGCCATTACGGGCTCGGGAATCAGGCCGGACCAGCTCGATCAATTCGGCAATCTGAGCCGCCTCCCGCTCCTCCCCCCATCTGCGGGCGCCGGTCAGCAGGGTCGCCTCCAACTGGTTGCGCCCTCCGAGGGTGTAATTGCCCTGTTCGTCCTCATCCCAGCGGATGATGTCTATGCCACTCAGCAGGTCCGGAAGGTTCCGGACGCCGTCGCGGCCGATGGTGCGCAGGGCGAGCTCAAGGGGCGTGCGCAGGCCATGGCTGTGAATCATCAGGATCAGGCTGAGGAGGCGCTCGTACGGGTCGTCCTGCCAGGCAGCCACCCCCTCTTCCGATGTGCCCCGGAGCGCTTCAAGGCCGTGCAGCAGGCCGGCCTCCTCCAGGGCCGCCGCCATGATCGTGGGCGGCTCGTAGTTGATCCGCGTGCGGGCGGCATGCCCCAGGCGCTCCTCGGAGCGTCTCAGCTCGAGCACCAGGCCGTGGGACAGAGGAGCATGCGCATCGGGCAGTAGGCGGTACAGAGCCGACAGGAACGACCGATCGCGAGCCACGATCGCCTCGTCCGCACCCTTGAGGACGATGCCGAAGTCCGCCAGGTAGCGGGTGAAGCGGTCGAGCTCTTTGCCGGCGATCGTGGCCGGTGCCTCGACGAAATCACTGTCTCGCCGGTATCGGGGGGTCGTCCTCACCTGCTTGTCGGCCCGCCCGCGCCTTCTACCGCCGCCGTCGCCGAACTGGTCCGCGTCCCAGTAGCAACTGCCAACCATGACCACCTTGCGCCCCCGGCTGCGCAGATAGTCGAAGAGTCGCTGGTAATCGTCAGGCTCCAACATGCCGTCCCACACGATCAGAGTGTTGGCGCCTGACTGCTCCTCCGCCCACAGGCAGAAGTCGTCGAGTGCCTGAAACTCCGGGCGTGTCGACTTGCGCGGGATGTGGAGGACGACTCGCCTCCCCGTCCGGGCGGTCTGGAAGGCCAGTCGAGCCAGAGCGACACTCTTCCCCGTCCCCGACTGACCGACGACCAGAAGTGGCCCCTGCCGCTCCGGGGATGCGGCTGCGTCTTCGACCAAGTCCGTCAAGACCTTCTCGAAGTTGCGCTGGAAGGGGAGGCCGCGGGCATGCGCCCACCAGGTCGGCGAGCCATCGCTCGCACCGAGAAACTCACGGAACTTCTGGAAGCGCCGGTGCTTGGACTCAGCAGGCGGATCATCGAGGAGGTCCACGTCCACCGGGCGGGCGTGCGGCAGAATCCGTTGCCAGCGACTCCGGTCGATGGGCAGGCGTCGGTCGCCGACGCGTACTGCGTGGGTCGAGGTGGTGGTCGGACCGCCGTCGCTCAAACGACCGGTGCTGCGCGCCTCCTCCACCAGGGAAGCGAACGTCTCCCGATGCGGGACAAGCACCTTGAGATTGATCGCCTCACGTATGAACTCGTCCGCGAGGATTTCGTCGGTCGCGGAGAACAGGTGCACCTGGTTCGGAACCGCGTCGCAGATCTGGCTGTAGAGCGTCTCAGGGTCGAGCCAGTCGTCGAGGGACCACCCCTCCACCACCAGCAAGCCCCTCGGGGTCAGTCCGTCCGTGACAATCCGCGACAGAGCCTCGGCCGCCAGCGCTCTGCGCCGCGACAACTCCATCTTCGTCGTTGGGGGCCTTTCGTCGACCGGCTGATCAACGCCTCCGAAGAGCATGAGCGCCTGGACGTCGGCCATGTCGCGCGACAGGCGCGTCCGGTCGCGCTGGGGCACGGCCTCCTGGACAGTCCGCCAGTCCTGCTTGAGTCCCTGCCGCCACGAGGGATCGACAGCCGAGGAGAGCACGCCGTTCCAGGGGAACTCCAGCGTGGTCTTCAATGACGGCGGCAGTACGAGTGCGCGTCCAGCATCACTGAGCGCCTTGGCAGCCGCCTCACGGCTGTCCTGAGCGGCACCAAGGATTGCCTGATAGGCGGTCTCGGACAAGTTGTCTCTACCCAATGACCTGGCTAGAGGTCCTACCAGCGGGTCGTGCCCCGTTTCGATGGACAGGTAGCTCTGCCCCAGGAACAAGAAGGACGGACCCCGGTCCAGCCGCTCGAACAGCGCCTGCTTCCCCACCGACATGTCGTCTCCAGGTGAGTAACCCCCGGTCGCCCCGACTTAGGCGACGGATCGTCAATTCTGCACTGGAGCAGCCGTTTTCGCACCAGTATTGGTGATCCGCCAAGCGGCATCGCCATGACGTCTTCGCAGGGGGACGCGGAGCGCACCGGCTGACGTGCGTCACTGGCCGCGCCCGAGCGCTCCGAGGTCATCCGCACGATCGCCCACCGCATCCTGAGGAACGGCGGCGGACATACCGGGCGCACTGAATCTCGTCCCGGCCCTCACCGCCGGCCTCCCGCCTGCCGATGCCGGTGCTCTCCCGGCACTCGCCGGACCGCACCGGCCGGCTCGTGGAGTGGGTGCGCTCGGGATGTACTGCGAAGACCACTACACGTGCGTCACCCGGCTCGAGCGCCCCCTGGACCGTCCTCCCTCCGGGGGCGGGCGGTACGGCCACTTCGGCCCGGCGCGCCCAATGTGCCTGATGGAACCGGGTATTCGGGGCGCGAAGGGGCCCGATACGCTTCGCGGTAGCTGACCCAACCAAGGAGCGGTGTATGCACGCCCAGGGGCGTCGAGCACAACGAAGCGCACAGGACGTCGGGCGGCCGGGGCCTGCGCGCGGACCGCGGCCGGGCACCCGTCCGCCGGGCCCCGAGGCGCTGCTCTCCCTCCAGCGCACTGCGGGCAACGCCGCGGTCGTCCGGACCCTCGCCCCCGTGATCCAGCGGGCCGCGGTGACCGACCCGCGCTCCAAGCAGTCCGTGGAGACCAACGGCCTCTCCCCCGAGCAGCGAGTCGCGCTCGCGGCCCAGCTGCTGCGGGCCAAGAAGGCCAAGGAGCTGGACCGCCTGCGCGCCGCGCACCCCGACGAGCGGGACAGCCTGTCCGAGCGGGCGCTGCGCGCCATCATGCCCCGCTACCGGGAAGTCCACGCGGAATCCGAGGGTGACTCGGAGAGCGAGGACCCCAACGTCTTCTACCGCACGCTCCGCCCCGAGGAGCTGCCCCTGCGCAACGGCCTGCGCCCGCCGATCGGCAACGATGTCACCAAGTCCGCCGCCGATCACATCCGCGCCGGCAGCAAGGCGAAGGTCAAGTCGTCCTGGGTCTCCTTCACCCGCAGCCTCAAGACAGCCGCCGCCTGGGCCGCGGAGAACGAGTCACGCATCGCCAAGGTGAGGCTGCCCGACGAAGCAAGGGTCACGGAAGGCAGGGTCTACGACACCACCGACCCCGAGCAGCTCGCGGCCGTCTTCGGCAACAGCGGCGGCAGCGCGGAGAACTTCGCCAAGGCGTCCCAGGAGGTCGTGGTGAAGGGCGGGCTCGACGCGGACGCCGTGCTCAAGGTCTTCAAGGCCAAGTACATCTCCCCCGAGCAGTACGAGCAGTACAAGACGGGCTCCACCACGGACACCGACCTCTACGCCGTGGTGCGCACCCGCGCGAAGGTGACCGAGAAGAAGCAGAGGATGGCGCCGAAGTCCATCGGGCTCTACAGCCACCAGGAGACGGAACTCGCCGCCCCCAAGCGGAAGAACCGGGAGGGCACCCCGGAGAACGACGAGCGCGGCAACCGCGCGCGGGTCGCCTCCTGAAGGCCGCCCGGCGGTGACGCGCACATGCCCGGGCCGGCCGGACCAGCCCGCCCCTTCCACGTTCCTCCCATCGCCGCGCGGACGGGGGCTTCCCCCTGCATACCGCGAAGTTCCGTACGGCCGTGGTCCGGACGGTCGTCGCGCTGCTCGGGGCGGCCGGGTGGTCAACGGGCCGCGGCGCGGCGTGCGTCGCGGTTGACTGGACGCATCCTCTGCTGACGACAGGGGTTCGGTTTCCCGAACCCCTGAATCGGGGGCTGACACGATCGATCGCCGTGCCATGTCCGCCGAGGATGAGGGTATGGCTGAGATGACGACGGATGTCGAAATGGGAACCGCCGCCGCCCGGACGGAGGACCTGCACCGTGAGTACGGGCGCGGCACTGCGGCCGTGCAGGCGCTGCGCGGGGTGTCGGTGGCCCTCGCACCCGGGACGTTCACAGCGGTGATGGGGCCCTCAGGCTCCGGCAAGACCACCCTGCTGCACTGCCTTGCGGGGATGGACCGGCCCACCCGGGGCTCGGTCTGGTGGGGCGGTACCGAGGTGTCCCGGCTGCCCGAGCGGCGGCTGGCGGAGCTGCGGCGCAGCCGGGTCGGATTCGTCTTCCAGGCGTTCAACCTGATGCCTGCGATGACGGTCGCACAGAACGTCGAACTGCCCGGTCGGCTGGCCGGGAAGCGGCCCGACCGCGGCAGGGTGATGAGCGCGCTCGCCCGGGTCGGACTGACCGGGCGTGAGCGGCACCGGCCCGGGCAGCTGTCCGGCGGGCAGCAGCAACGGGTGGCGATCGCCCGGGCGCTGGTCTCCCGCCCTCAGGTGCTTTTCGCCGACGAGCCGACCGGGGCGCTCGACCGGACCACCGGGCACGAGATCCTCGCACTGCTGCGCGCCAATGTGGACCGGGACGGCCGGACCTGCGTGATGGTGACCCACGATCCGGTCGCCGCCGGTTACGCGGACCGGGTGCTGCTGCTCGCCGACGGCCTGGTGGTGGACGAGCTCGACCGACCGTCCGCGACCCAGGTCGGCGAGCGCCTGAGCCGGCTGGGCGAGTGAACACGATGACCTTGATCGCCCTCGGACAGATGCGCCGACGTCCGGCCGCCTTCATCGGTCCGGCCGTCGCACTTTTCCTCGCCGTCGCCACCGTGACGCTGTTCGGCTCCCTGTTCGCCACCGATGTCACCACGCCTGTCGCCGTCCGGGAGGCGACCGCAGGACCCGGGCTGATGGTGATCGCCGGCGCTTTCGGTGAGATCGCCGTCCTGGTCGCGCTCTTCGTCGTGGTCAACGCGATGGGTTTTGCTCTCCGTCAACAGCACCATGAGCTGGCCCTGCTGCGCACCATCGCGGCGACTCCCCGTCAGACACGGCGGCTCGTCCGTGTCCAGGTCTTCACGACCACCTTGCTGATGGCCGCGCCGGGCTGGGTTGCCGGGGTGGCCACGGCCCGCCGCTTCCTCGCCGAGCTCCAGCGACTGGGGTTGGCCGCGCCGGGCGTGAGAGTGCCGGTGACACCGGTACCGATGCTGATCGCGCTGGCCGCCGCGCTCGCCGTCGGCCTGGCAGCCTCGGCCGTCGCGGCCCGGAGGATCTCCCGCGTCGCGCCCGCGGCAGCCCTCACCGCGAGTTCGACGGAGCACGGGCGGACGGGTGCACTCCGCCTGCTCGCCGGAATCGGCGTACTGGTGGGCGGCGTCCTGCTGCTGCGACTGGCCGCGACGCGACCGCCGGAACAGGCGGACAAGGCCGGGCAGGCGGCGTTGCTCGGTTCGCTGGTTCTGCTGATCGCCGTCGCCCTGACGGGTCCGTTCACGGCGCGCCTCCTGACGGCCGCATTGGGGGCGCCGGTACGGGCGCTGGCACCCGGTGCGGGATGGCTGGCCAACGCCAACCTGCGCGGGTACGCGCGGCGACTGTCGTCCGCCGTGGTCCCGGTGGCACTGCTCGTGGGACTGTCGGGCACCATGCTGATCATGACAAGCACCGTCGAGCACGCCGCGAACTCGACGGCGACGAGCGTCACTTCGGCAACGGACGTCTGGCTACGCCAGGCCGAGTTGGCGCTCCTGGCCTGCTTCGCCGCCGTCTCCACCCTCAACACCCTGGTCGCCGTGACCGCCGAACGGCGCCGCGAGTTCGCGCTGCTGCGGCTGGTCGGCGCCACCCGGCCGCAGCTCATGCGCATGCTGACCGTGGAAGCGGCGCTGACCACAGCGGTGGGTGTCCTGCTCGGAGCGGCGGTCGCGGGCGCCGCGTCAGCAGCGTTCAGCGCGGCGGTGACCGGCTCACCCATGCCGTCCGTCCCGGTGCCCGCATGCTGGTTCATCGTCGCGGGTGCGGCGCTGCTGACCGTCCCGGGCATCCTGGCCACGGGCCTGCGGGCTGTCCATGGCCCGGCGGCGGAACTGGTGGGCGGCGGCCGTGACTGAGCCCAGCAGTGGATCCGTTGCCGGAGATGCGGCCGGCGAGCAGACGCCCACCCGCACGGGACTTCGGACCTGGGTGAACGCGCCGCCCGCAGGCTCGACCCTGTCGCCCGCTACGCGGGGGCCGGCCGGGGCGCCCGGTGTCGGAGATGGCTGAACGGCGGCGATACCTGTCCGTCCGGGGCGGCGAATGGGCCTTCGCCGTCGTCGGGCTGCCGCTTGCCCTGCTCGGCGGTGTCTACGCTTTCGCCGTCCTGTATGCGGGGGCGCTGCTCTCGCTGACCGTGCTCGGTCTGCCGTTCGTGGTCGCCGCGCTGCTGGGCGCGCGCGGCTTGGGCGCACTGCACCGGCGGCTGGTCGGCCGGTTGCTCGGCGAGTGCGTCGAGGCACCGGCGAAGCTACCCGTCCCGGCGGGCGTGATCGTCCGTGGCCGTATCGTGCTGACCGATCCGGTCGCCTGGCGGACGCTGCTCTATCTGGTGCTGCGGTTGCCACTCGGGGTGCTCGGGTTCGCCTCCGCCGTGGCGCTTCCCCTCGGCTGCGGCTGGCTGATCGGCTTTCCGCTCTGGATCCGCCTGCTGCAAGCGGGTCCGCGGCCGGCCGGCCGGCTGGAGGCCGCCTCCACCGTGCTGGGCCTTCTCCTCCTCTCCGCAGTGCCCGGCGCGATCCGGTCACTGAGCGGGGCGAACCGACGACTCGCACGGCTGCTGCTCGGCCCGGCCCGTGCCCAGCAGCGCGTCCGGGAGCTGGAGACTGCCCGTGCCACCCTGCTCGCGGACAACACCGACCAGTTCCGCCGCCTGGAGCGTGACCTGCACGACGGCACCCAGGCCCAACTCGTCGCCCTGGCCATCACTCTCTCGTTGGCCGACGACGCGCTCTCTCCCACCGCCGGCCCGGACCTCCGGCGGCTGCGGACCCTGGTGGACCGCGCCCGCACCCAGACCGACGACACCGTCGCCGAACTGCGGCGGCTCACCCAGGGGATCCACCCGGTGGCGCTGGACGGCGGTCTCGGCGAGGCACTGCCGGGCCTCGCCGCCGCCTCGCCGGTACCGGTCAGCGTCCACCTGGACCTGCGGGAACGCCCGCACCCAGCGGTCGCACGGGCCCTCTACTTCTGCGCCGCCGAGCTCCTCACCAACATCGCCAAGCACAGCGGTGCCCGCTCCGCCGAACTCACAGCAAGCGCTGCGGACGGCCGCATCCGTCTGATCGTGCGCGACGACGGCTGCGGCGACGCGGCGCTCGGCACCGGCACCGGCCTGACCGGTCTGACCGAACGGCTCGCGGCGGTGGACGGGGTCCTGCGGGTGGACAGCCCGCCCGGCGGGCCCACCGTCGTCACCGCCGAGCTGCCGACGCGTCTGTGCTGAAACCTCGGCCGCCGCTCTCCGCCAAGTAGGTCAGGACCGCCTTCACCCGCCTGTTGTCGGTGTGTGACGCCCTCAGATCGAACTTGCCGAAGACAGCGGCGACATGCTTCTCCACCGCACGCTCCGACACCACCAGCAGCGCGGCGATGGAGCGGTTGGAATGGCCTTGCGCCATCAGCTCAAGCACCTCGCGCTCGCGCGGTGTCAGAGTGTCCACCCGAGTGCGCCGGCCACCGCGCATCATGAGGGTGACCACCTCGGGGTCGAGCGCCACGCCCCCTTCGGCGACCCGGTGCAGCGCGTCCACGAACTCGGAGGTTCGGGCGACACGTTCCTTCAGCAGGTACCCGATACCCGCCGCACCGCCGGCCAGCAGCCGGGAGGCCCAGGCCGTCTCGACGTGCTGGGAGAAGACCAGGATGCCGACCTCGGGTGTCCTCGCACGGATCTCGACTGCGGCGCGAATGCCCTCGTCGGTGTGGGTGGGCGGCATCCGGATGTCCACGACGGCTACGTCGGGCAGGTGCTCGACCACCTCGGCGAGCAGCTCGGGTGCCGTCCCGGCGGTGGCCACCACCTCGCATCCCCGGGCGCCCAGGAGCTCGACCATTCCGTCACGGAGAACGACGGAGTCCTCGGCCAGCACCACACGCAGACGCCTATTGATCATGACGCCATTATCAGGCCCGGCTGACGGCCGTCGCCGGCTGGTGCCATGACCGAATCCGGGCCGGGAGAGTCGGCGAGTGCGCATTCGTGGTGCTCGTGTCCGTCGCCGGATGCCCGGACCGTTCGGCTGGGAGCGCCGGCACCGTGGCCGGTGGGCAGGACCCCGTGACGAGAGCGATGCGGCCGGCCCGGAGCCGGTACTCATGCCTGGTCCAACCGCAGGTCGAGTGCAGCACCGACGTCGGGGCAGGTTCTGCGAACGGTGTCGAGGAATGCGCCCAGCGCCGGGGAGCGGTCCCGGTCGGCGAAGGACAGGACCAGGTCGGGCAGCGCCGTCTCCGGGGTCACCTCGCAGAACCGGATGCCCGGCCTCGGGGCTTCCCGCATGCGGGAGGGCCCGAGGCCCACGCCGACCCCGCAGGCGGCCAGGCCCATGATCGTGTGCACGTCCCTGGCCACGGTGGCACCTTCCAGCGCTGCGGCGTCCTCGCCCAGCATGACGCGCAGCCCGGTAGCGATGGCGGGCTCGTCCTCCCCGGCGGCCACGATCAGCCGCTGCCGTCGCAGCTGGTCCACGCTCACCGATGCCTGGCCCGCGTAGGGGTGCGCGCTGGCGACCACGGCGATCAGACGGTCGTGTCCGACCGGGACGGACACCAGATGCTCGGCCCCGGCGCCCCGGGGCGGTCCGAGGGTGACGGCCACGTCCAGTTCTCCGGCGATGAGAGCGGCGGTGCTGCGGCCGGATGCCATCTCGTGCAGCTCCAGCCGTACGTCGGGCCGCTCGCGGCCGAACCGGCCCAGGACGTCCGGGAGCGGGTCGAGCAGCGCGGAGGCGATGAATCCCAGCCGCAGTCGGCCCGTCTCGCCGCGCGCCGCCCGGTCGGCGTCGGCCTTGGCCGCCGCCATCTCATCCAGTGCCCGCCGCGCCCGGGCGAGGAACGCCTCGCCCGCGGCGGTCGGGAACACACCCTGGCGCGTACGGTCGAACAGTCGGGCCCCGGTCTCGCGCTCCAGGTCGGCGATCTGTTTGGACAGTGGGGGCTGCGCGATACCCAGCGCGCGGGCGGCTCGGCCGAAGTGTTTGTGCTCGGCGAGGGCCAGTGCGTACCGCAGATGCCGCGCTTCCATGACCGCTCCATCCATACACACAAAGTATCGCCACCCAGCGTGCCATATCTTCTCCTGGATCGATCCGCCGTGGTCGATTGAGATGGGGCCATGACTCCCTCCCTGAACGCCGCCAACACCGCCAACTGCGTGGACACCGATCTGAACAGCACTGTCTTCGTCCTGGTTCACGGTGCCTGGCACGGCTCGTGGCAGTGGGCGGCGACGCAGCGTGCGCTCGCCGGTCTCGGTGCCGCGAGCATTGCCGTCGACCTGCCCGGGCACGGCTTCGGCGCTCCCCTGCCCAGCGGGTATCTGCTGCCCGGCCGCCCCGGTCTGCTGACCGAGAGGTCGCAGCTCGCCGACGTGACGATGGACGACTGCGCCGATGCCGTCCTGGACGCGCTGCGCCGGGTCCGCCGCTACGGCCGTGTCGTGCTCGTCGCGCACAGCGCGGGCGGCGGTCCCGCGTCGCTGGCCGCGGAGCGCGCGCCCGAGCTGGTCGACCACGTCGTCTACCTCTCCGCGTTCGTCCCCGCCGGCCGCCCCCGCTTCTTCGACTACCTGAGCGCGCCCGAGAACGCCACCGCACGAGGGCAGGGCCTCAACCTCGGTGATCCCGGGGCACTGGGGGCCGTACGGATCGACCCTCTCTCGTCGGACCCCGCCTACGTCGAGGAGCTGCGGCAGACCCACTACCACGACACGCCCGCCGACCGCTTCGACCGCTGGCGCTCCGCGCTCAGCCCCGATCTGCCGCTGGCCGTCCCGGCGACCCCCATCACCCTGACCGCGGCACGGTGGGGCCGTATCCCGCGTACCTTCCTGCGCTGCGCGCAGGACCGGGCACTGCCGACGGCCGCACAGGACCTGATGATCGCGGAGGCCGACCAGGCCCTGCCGGGCGAGCCGTTCACCGTCCGCACGCTTCCGGGCAGCCACAGCCCGTTCGCCGCCCGCCCGCAGGAACTCGCCGAGGCCCTGGTCCGGTGAACGGCCGAGGCTTCCTGCTGCCGGTGGTGCTGAGCGCGACCTTCGTGCAACTGCTCAACGTCACGATCGCGCAGATCGCCGCTCCGGCCATCCGGTCCGGCCTGGGCGCGGGCCCCGGCGCGGTGCAGCTCGTGCTGGCCGGGTACACCCTGGCGTACGCGTGCCTGCTCATCACCGCCGCACGGCTGGGCGACCGCTACGGTTACCGGCGGCTGTTCGCGCTGGGCACCGCGGTGTTCACGGCCGGCTCGGTGGCCTGCGCCGCCGCGCCCGGCGCCGGCTGGCTGATCGCGGCCCGCCTTGTGCAGGGTGCGGGCAGCGGCCTGGTCGCCCCGCAGGTGCTCTCGCTCATCCGCACCGGCGTCTCACCGGACCGCCGCCCACGAGCCCTCGCCCTGTACGGCGCCACGATGGGCGTGGCCTCGCTGGCCGGACCGCTGATCGGCGGACTGCTCGTCGGCGCCGACCTCTTCGGCCTCGGCTGGCGCGCGGTCTTTCTGGTCACCGTCCCGATGGCACTCGTCTCGCTGGCCGGAGCCGCCCTGCTGCCTCCTACGCGCGGTACGGACGGACAGCGCGTGGACTGGGTGGGAGCGGCGCTGGCCACCACCGGCTTCGCCACGCTGGTCCTGCCGTGCGCGCTGGGCCGGGAGGCCGGCTGGCCCTGGTGGACCTGGGCCTCCTTCGCCGTCTCCGCGGTGGCCCTCACCTGTTTCGTCCGCACGCTCCGGCACCGGCCGGACCCCCTGATCCACCCGTCGGTCCTGCGGGACGGGACCGCGAGGCGGGGCGTGCTGCTGGTGTTCGTCTTCAACGCCGGAGTCCCGTCGTTCACGTACCTCCTGTTCCTGCATCTGCAATCCGCTCTCGGGTATTCGGCGCTGTCCGCCGCGCTGGTGTCGGCGCCGTTCGCCGCCGCGGCCGTTGCGGGCAGCCGTGTCGCCCCGGCCCTCTCCCGCCGACTGGGCGCGACGGCACTGACGGCCGCCGCGCTCGTGCTGGCGGGCACGGCCGTGGCGCTCGCGCCGCTCATCGGAACCGGGCCCGGGCGCCGTGCGGCACTGCCGGTACTGGCGGCCGGAGGCACCGCGTTCGGTCTGTTCACGGCAGCGGTGTTCACGCTGGTGCTGGCGGGTGTGCGGGGCGCCGCCGCGAGTTCGGTGTCCGGGCTGCTGCCCACGGCCCAGCAACTCGGCGGCTCGATCGGGGTGACGGCGGCCGGGCTGGCCTATTTCGCGCCCGCCGACAGTGCGGACGCGGCGTTCGCCCACGCGATGGCCTACGAGGCCGCGGTCTTCGTGCTCACGGCGCTGATCGCCCTCCGGCTGCGACGGACCGGTTCCGGGCCGGAGCAGTCCCGGCCGGGGCCAACCTCCGGGGCGGACAGGCAGACCGCCCGACGCGGCGCCCTGCGCCACTGACCCACGCGAGACCGGCCGTCAGCCGGGTGCGCATCGTGTGCGAACCCGTAGCCTCGTGCCGTCCGGTCGCAGCCGACCACCACGCACCAGGTCTCTACCGCCACCGTGGCCTGTGCTCCGGACCGTTGCCTCGTGCTCGCCTCAGCTCCGATCAGCTCCGAGGCGGGATGGCGGTCTTGCCGGCTGCGTACAGCGAGGAGCCGGGCCTCGCCCTCGTGGCGGCGGCCGAGCCGTTGAGAACGATCGATCCACCCCAGGTCATCAGCTCCGCGGCCTTCTGAGCGGTGAACAGGGTTCCGCGTTCCGCCAACCCACGTCTCGGCCGGGGAGATGTTGTCGATCGAGGGTGACACGACGTCAGGAAGACGGCTGAGCCGGGAATTCCGGCCACCGCTTAGGGGCGCGGCGCGATTGGTCCGCCCGACCCGCCGCGCCCGACCGCCCACCACCGACGCAGCAGGTCAGTCGTCCTTCTTCACCGGCTCCAGAATCGCCACGCACTCCACGTGGTGCGTCATCGGGAACAGGTCGAACGCCCGAAGCGTCCGCACCCGGTACCCCCCGTCCCGGAAGTACGCGATGTCGCGCGCCAGCGCCGCCGGGTCGCACGCCACGTACGCGATGCGGCGGGCGCCCAGGGCGACCAGCTGCTTGACCGTGGCCTTGCCCGCGCCCGCGCGCGGCGGGTCCAGGACGATCAGGTCGCACTCGGTGATGCCCGTGCGCGGCAGCACCTGGTCGACCTTGCCGTGCTCGATGCGGACCCGGTCCAGGTCCTTCAGGTTGTGGCGGGCGTCCTCGACCGCGCGCTTGCCGGACTCGATGCCCAGCACCGCGCCCTTCTCGCCGATCCGCTGGCCGATGGCGCCGGCGAACAGGCCGACGCCGCAGTAGAGGTCCAGCGCCGTGTCGTTCTTACGGGGCAGCAGCCCCTGCATGACCGCGCGCACCAGGGTGTCCGCCGCCTGCGGGTGCACCTGCCAGAAGCCGCCCGAGCCGACGCGGTACGTACGGTCGTCGGCGCGCTCGCGGACGAAGGCGCGGCCGTGGACGCGGTGGACGCCGCCGTCCTTCTCCTCGACGCGGAGCACGGAGACGGGCTTGTCCAGCTCGACCAGCGGGAGCCGGCCACCCTCACGCGGGGTCAGGATGACCTGGCGGTCGTGCGAGCCGGTGGCTGCGATGGCCTCCACCGTGGCCATCTGCGGCCAGTCCTGCTTCTCGATGCCGAGCTCGGTGACGCCGGGGGCGGCGATCATGCAGTGGTCGATCGGCTGGACCTCGTGCGAGCGGTGCTTGCGCAGTCCGGCCAGGCCGTCCGCGTCGATCGCGTACTGGACACGCGTGCGCCACGCCGGGACCTGGCCCGGCGGGAGCTTGTCGCCCTCGGCCGGCATGACCGTGCCGTCCCAGTTGGCCTCCTCGGGCGTGAGGCCCGCGAGGCGCTGGAGCTGCTCGGCGATGACCTCGCCCTTGAGGCGGCGCTGGGCGCCGGGCTTGGCGTGCTGCCAGTCGCAGCCGCCGCACTTGCCGGGGCCGGCGTACGGGCAGGGGGCCTCGACCCGGTCCTTGGACGCCTCGATGACCGTGACCGCGTCGGCGCGCAGGAAGCGTGAGTCGGTCTCGCCCTCGGTGACCCGGGCGACCACCTTCTCGCCGGGGAGGGTGTGGCGCACGAAGAGGACCTGGCCCTCGGACGTGCGGGCGATGCAGTGGCCGCCGTGGGCGACGGGTCCGACCTCGACCTCGTACTCCCGGCCGATCAGGGACTCCCCTGCCTGAGGCTCCCCGGGCTGCGACGACGTGGATTCGTTCTGCATGAGGGGGTGGCTCCAGATGTCGGTCGAGAAGAGGAACGATGAGAAGGGGCCCGGACCGGGAAAACGGAAAACGGCCGGACAACAGCCCACCAGTCTACGTGGGCGGAAGCCGGCCGCTTACCACAGGCAGAGTGCGGCGTCAGCCCTTCTGGGTGGGTTCCTTGTGCTGTCGCCGCTCCACAGGACCGCGGCGTACCGAGCCCGGCGCGATCCAGTCCGCGCGCCTCCTGGCCCGCACCTTCGCGGCCTCGGAGGACTCCAGCTGGTACGGCACCGAGGTGACCATCACGCCCGGCGTGAACAGCAGCCGGCCCTTCAGCCGCAGCGCGCTCTGGTTGTGCAGCAGGTGCTCGTACCAGTGGCCGACCACGTACTCCGGGATGTAGACGCTGATCACATCGCGCGGCCGGTCCTTGCGCAGGCTCTTCACGTAGTCGATGACCGGCCGGGTCACCTCGCGGTACGGCGAGTCGAGGATCTTCAGCGGGATGTCGATGCCGCGCCGCTCCCAGTCCTCCTTGAGCGCCTTCGTCTCGGCGTGGTCGACGCTGATGGAGAGCGCCTCCAGCTGGTCGGAGCGCACCAGCTTGGCGTACGCGAGGGCGCGCAGCGTGGGCCGGTGGAGCTTGGAGACGAGGACGATCGAGTGGACCCGCGAGGGGCGGATGCTGTCGTCGGGCCGGGTCTCCGGGGCGGCGATCTCCTCCGCGACCCGGTCGTAGTGCTTGCGGATCGCGGTCATCGTCCCGAAGAAGATGACCATGCCGAGCAGCGCGACCCAGGCGCCGTGGGTGAACTTGGTGGCCAGGACGACGACCAGGACCAGGCCGGTGAAGAACGCGCCGAAGGTGTTGATCGCCCGGGAGCGGATCATGTGCCTCCGCGCAGCGGGGTCCTTCTCGGTGCGCAGGTGCCGGTTCCAGTGCCGGACCATGCCGGTCTGGCTGAGTGTGAAGGAGACGAAGACGCCGACGATGTACAGCTGGATGAGGCGGGTCGAGTCGGCCCCGTAGATCCAGACGAGCAGGATCGCGGCCCCGGCGAGCAGCACGATGCCGTTGGAGAAGGCCAGCCGGTCGCCGCGGGTGTGCAGCTGGCGCGGCAGGTAGCGGTCCTGGGCGAGGATCGAGCCGAGCAGCGGGAAGCCGTTGTACGCGGTGTTCGCGGCGAGGAAGAGCACCAGGGCGGTGGCCGCCGCCAGGAAGATGAAGAGGAAGGTGCCCTCGCCGAAGACCGCCGCGGCGACCTGGGAGATCACCGGGTCCTGGGTGAAGCTCGCGCCGACCGCGACACCGTTGTGGATCAGGTCCTTCGCCGGGTTCTCCGCCATCTTCACGTCGGTGGCCATGGCGAGGCCGATGATGCCGCAGAACATCGTGACGGCCAGCAGGCCCATCGCCGCGAGTGTGGTCGCGGCGTTCTTGCTCTTCGGCTTGCGGAAGGCGGGGACTCCGTTGCTGATCGCCTCGACGCCCGTGAGGGCCGCACAGCCGGAGGAGAAGGCGCGCAGCAGCAGGAAGACGAGCGCGAAGCCCGCCAGCCCCTGGTGCTCGGGCTTGATCTCGTAGTCCGAGGTGGGCGCGTGCATGGTGTCCCCGAGGGCGAGTCCCCGGAAAGCGCCCCAGATGATCATCGCGAAGACGCCGGCCACGAACAGGTACGTCGGGATGGCGAAGAGCTTCCCGGACTCCTTGACGCCGCGCAGGTTCATCAGCGTCAGCACCACGATGGCCCCGATGGCGCAGAACGTCTTGTGCTCGACGACGAAGGGGATCGCGGAGCCGAGGTTCTCCACGCCCGAGGAGATCGACACGGCCACGGTGAGGACGTAGTCGACGAGGAGGGCGCTGGCGACGGTCAGACCGGCCTTCGGGCCGAGATTGGTGTTGGCGACCTCGTAGTCGCCGCCTCCGCTCGGGTAGGCGCGCACGTTCTGCCGGTACGAGGCGACGACGGTGAACATCAGGACCACGACCGCGACCGCGATCCAGGGGCTGAAGTGGTACGCCGACACGCCCGCGATGGACAGCACGAGGAGGACTTCTCCGGGTGCGTACGCAACGGAGGACAGCGGGTCGGATGCGAAGACGGGGAGCGCGATGCGCTTGGGGAGGAGCGTTTCCCCCAGCTTGTCGCTGCGCAGCGCCCGGCCGATCAGGATCCGTTTGGGCACGTCGGTCAGTTTGGACACGGTGAGGATCGTAAGCGTTGCCGGGACACGCCGCCGAGGCACCACCCCCTCGGCACCCGGAAAACCTTCATAATTACCCGCCCTCACCGGAAAAGTCCATGGAATCCTTAACGAAATCCTTGCGGCACGGACGGGCGGGGGCCCTGCCCCGTCCCCACTCACATCTCTCGGCCGATACGCCCTCCACGCGGCGGCCGGCCCCCCTTTTGCTCATCGGCCGGTGGGATACGCACACTCGGATGAGGCGGCCCGGGCGTCGCCGCATAAGCTCATCCACGGGCAACGCCGGAGGTGGTTGCCCCATTGTTTGCCCCGCAAGCTGAGAGAGAAGTGTGAGCAGGGTGTTTTCGCAGGTCATCCGGACGACCAGGACGGCGAGGTAGGCGCAAGGTGCACATCGTCATCATGGGCTGCGGGCGCGTCGGAGCCGCTCTCGCGCAGACCCTGGAGCAGCAGGGGCACACGGTCGCCGTGATCGACCAGGACCCCACGGCGTTCCGTCGCCTCGGTTCCGGATTCGGCGGCCGTCGGGTCAGCGGGGTCGGTTTCGACCAGGACACCCTCCGTGAGGCGGGGATCGAGGAGGCCGGAGCGTTCGCGGCCGTCAGCAGCGGCGACAACTCCAACATCATCGCCGCCCGGGTGGCGCGCGAGATGTTCGGCATCGAGAACGTCGCGGCGCGCATCTACGACCCGCGGCGTGCCGAGGTGTACCAGCGGCTGGGCATCCCCACCGTCGCCACCGTCCGCTGGACGGCGGACCAGATGCTGCGGCGACTGCTGCCGTCGGGTGCGGAGCCGTTGTGGCGCGACCCGAGCGGCGGTGTGCAGCTCGCCGAGGTGCACACCACGCCGTCCTGGATCGGGCACAAGATCAGCACACTGCAGGAGGAGACGGGCGTCCGCGTCGCCTTCCTCACCCGGTTGGGTGAGGCCATACTGCCCACGTCGCAGACGGTTCTGCAGGAGGGCGACCTCGTCCACGTGATGATGCGTACGGACGAGATCGCGAAGGTCGAGGAGGCCTTTGCCGAAGGTCCCGAGGAGGGCGGTCACTGATGCGCGTCGCGATTGCCGGGGCCGGTGCGGTGGGCCGTTCCATCGCGGCCGAGCTCCTGGAGAACGGGCACGAGGTACTGCTGATCGACAAGGCGCCGACCGCCATCTCGGTTGAGCGGGTCCCGATGGCCGAGTGGCTCCTCGCGGACGCCTGCGAGATCACGTCGCTCGACGAGGCGGCGCTCCAGCGGTGCAACGTCGTGATCGCCTCGACGGGTGACGACAAGGTCAACCTGGTCGTCTCGCTGCTCGCGAAGACCGAGTACGGCGTCCCGAGGGTCGTGGCCCGGGTCAACAACCCTAAGAACGAGTGGCTGTTCAACGAGTCCTGGGGCGTCGACGTCGCGGTCTCCACGCCGCGTCTGATGTCCGCCCTGGTCGAGGAGGCGGTGAGCGTTGGTGATCTGGTCCGGCTGCTGCGCTTCAGCCACGGCGACGCCAACCTGGTCGAGCTGACGCTGCCCCCGGAGTCGGCGCTGGCCGGCATCCGGGTGAGCGATGTGGCCTGGCCCGAGGACACCTCGCTGGTCACGATCATCCGCGGCACCCGTGTGCTGACGCCGAGCCCCGAGGAGACCCTGGAGGCCGGTGACGAGCTGCTGTTCGTGGCCGCCCAGGCGCGCGAGGAGCAGCTGGAGGACCTGCTTTCGGTCCGCCAGGAACCCGCCGAGGACTGAGCGGGCGGTACGTACGCGTGGGGCCCCGGACCGTGTCACGG